>NZ_LOHX01000152.1 GCF_001559775.1 Streptobacillus felis
AAAACTAGTTCCTTAGCTAGCTTGTTAAGAAGAATTACAGGAGAATTTTCATCAAATTCAAAATGTTTGTAATTATTTACTTCAAAAAGTTGATTTTCTTTTGTGTTTGTGATACTATTTAATTGTATTTTTAGCATAACTAATTATACCATAAAACAGTGATTTTATCAATGTTTATGCGTGTTTTTAGTTCAAAAAAAGCCAGCTTTATTTCTGGCTTTTTTTGTTTATTTAGACTGTTTATTTCGGAACAGCCCCTTTTTTATTGCCAAGATACCGGAGTGATTAGGATTGGTCGCCTTAAAAATAAAACGTGGTAGCCATATATTATAGTATTATAAGATCCGTAAAAGCTCTATGTCAGTTCGTGATTTCCTTAAGCATACATTAACAGGGACAGCTCCTTATCCAAGAAGTAAAGCCCAAAAATATAGTATCACTATTCCGAATACCCTCGCCCCATTATTATAACAATATTTTTATAATTTTTCAATTACTTTATTAATTTGTTCTTTTTGTTCATCACTTAGTATAAATTTACCAGTAGTGAATGCTTCACCTAATGCAAGACCAACTCTTTCTTCTAAAACATTTAATCCCATACGAGTTAATAATCCGTTTAATTCTTCTAAAACTAAAGCGGCTTGAGATCTCCCTGCAGCTCCTGAAATTACTGTAGTTTTTCCTTTAACAAATTCTGGTGCACCAAATGTACCTTGAACTACTGGACGCGAAACCCAATCTAATAAGTTTTTGAATGCCCCTGGAACACTTCCGTTATATTCAGGAGTAGCTATCCAAACTATATCAGAGTTTTCAAATTTAGCTCTTACTTTTTCTACTGAATTTGGTGTAGGGAATTCTATATCTTGAGAAAAGAAAGGAACTTCTGAATAATCAACTTGATCAACAGTATATCCTTTTTCTAAAGCTTTTTCACTAACATAATTTAAGATTTCTTGATTGAATGATTCTTTTCTTATTGAACCATTGATTAATAATATTTTTTTCATTTTTATTTACCTCCACCAATATATCTAACTAGATATATTTTATAACTTTTTTATATATTTGTCAAGTATAAATTTTACTTTATTATTTTCTATATTTATGGTATTATTTACTAAAATAATGAATGTGAAAGAAGTGATGATATGGCTTTAATTAAAATTTTAGATGATAGTATTTCTAATATTATAGCAGCGGGTGAAGTCGTTGAAAATCCAGCAAGTATGATAAAAGAATTGCTTGAAAATTCATTGGATGCTGAATCTACATTAATACAAATAGAAGTATTAAATGGTGGAAGTTATGTAAAAATATCTGATAATGGTAAAGGTATGAGTAAAGAAGACGTTCTATTAAGTATAGAAAGACATGCTACATCAAAAATATCGTCTAAAGAAGATATCTTTAATTTAAGGACTTATGGGTTTAGGGGAGAAGCACTTGCATCTATTGCTGCAGTATCAAAACTTTCAATGTCAAGTAAAACAAAAGATGATAAATTAGGTACAATAATTAATGCATATGGTGGTGTTGTTAGAAAATATGAAAATTTTTCAAGAACTACAGGTACAGAAATTGAAATAAGGGATCTTTTCTATAATACACCAGCACGTAAGAAGTTTTTAAGAAAAGAAAGCACTGAATATGGCAAGATTAAGGATATAGTATTAAAAGAGGCTCTGGCAAATCCTAATGTAAGTATTAATTTATTTATAGATGGAAAACAAACTTTAAAAACTACAGGTAATGGTATAGAAAGTACAATATTTGAATTGTTTGGTAAAAATGTACTAAAAAATTTAGAAAAATTTGAATATGGTTATCTAGGTAATGTAGAAATTTTAAGATCTTCTAAAGAGTATATATTTACATATGTAAACGGAAGATATGTTAAATCTAATTTACTTGATAGGGCAGTTATAGATGCTTATTATACTAAATTGATGAAAGGTAAATATCCTTTTGTAATATTGATGTATAATGTAAATCCTAAGGAAATAGATGTAAATGTACATCCAAGTAAAAAAATGATTAAATTTTCTGATGAAAAAATAGTATATAATGATGTTAAGAAAACTATAGAAGATTTCTTTTATGAATTTGATAGAAAATCATGGCAGCCAACTTTAAAACCTAAGGTTGAAAATAAAGTGGAAGAAGTTGAAAAAAGTGAATATATACCTATTAATATATTTAGTAAAGAAGAACTTGGAGTTAAACCACTTCAAGTAAAAGAAACAAAATTGTTATATGAAAACCCTTTTTATGAGGAAGAAATTGTAGAGAAAAAAATTGTAGAAGATAAAAAGATAGAAAATAAAGTAGAATATATGAAACCTTTTTTTGAAAAAAAAGAAGGAGAAGAAAAACATTATGAAATACTAGGTCAAATATTTAATACTTACATACTTGTAAATAGAGATGATAATTTAGAAATATATGATCAACATATAATACATGAAAGACTACTTTATGAAGAATTAATGTCTAGTTTTGAAAAAAAAGATATTAGTTCTCAAATTTTATTATTACCTGAGGTTGTTGATATTAGTCCAGTGGATAAGGATACTATATTTAATAATATAGAAATATTTGAAAGATTAGGATTTGAAATAGATGAAATTTCAAATAATCAAATTGCATTAAGAGCAGTACCTAACTTTAATTTTAGAGAAAGTATTACTAATATTTTTGAAAATATACTTAATGATTTGAAGAATAATAATAAAGTAGGGGATATTAGAGAAAAAATAATAATATCTATGTCATGTAAGGGAGCAATTAAAGCTGGTCAAAGATTGAATATGCAAGAAATGCAAAATATGGTAAGAAGATTACATGAAGTAGGAAAGTATACTTGTCCTCATGGTAGACCAATTATTTCTAAAATTTCTAAATATGATTTAGACAAAATGTTTGGACGTGTAAAATAACTTGACTTTTCTTAATATATATGATATATAAACTTGAGTGAGAGGGAAATTAATGTTAAAAATTAATATAATTTGTGTAGGAAAAATTAAAGAAAAATATATATGTGATGGTATTGATGAATTTAAAAAAAGGCTATCAAAGTATATTAAATTAAATATAATTGAACTTAAAGAAGAACCTGATAATAATATTGATATGGCAATTAATAAAGAATCTAAGTTAATTATTGATACCATAAATAAAAATATAGGGTATAATATATTACTAGATATTAAAGGTGAAAACATTTCTAGTGAAAAATTATCAAAAAAGATAGTTGACTTAAAATTAGAATATAGTACTATAAACTTTATAATAGGTGGTTCTAATGGATTTAATGATGAGGTTAGAAATATTTCGGAATATAAGCTAAGCTTTTCAAAGATGACATTTCCACATCAATTAATGAGATTAATATTAATAGAACAAGTTTATAGAGCAATATGTATAGAAAATAATATAAAATATCATAAATAGGAGGAGTTGAAATGTATACTATTGGAGATGAATTTGAATTTGATGTAAATGACAGTTTAGAATATTTTACGTGTATAGGTGAATTTCCATATTCAGGAATAGAGTATTTAATTTGTGAAAATGAATATGGAATAAAAAAAGTTTTTTATTATGAGGATGAAGATTTATTCTTAGTAGAAGATGAGGATGAAGAAGAAAGTATTTTAGATAATTTCCAGGAAGAATCATATAAAATGGATGAAAAAGGATTCGAATGGTATGAAGAAAATGAATATAATGATTATGAATCTAGCTTTAATGACGATAATGAACTAGAGGATAACTATATTGAAGATGATATGGAATTATTAAACGATTATTCTGATGAAGATGATGAAGAAATAGATACATTCCTAGATGATTTATTTGATGATGAGGAATTTGAAGATTAATGTATATAGAAATTAAAGATAATTTTACTAATGAAATTAGTAGAATAAGTAACATAAATTTTAAATATATAAATAATGAATTGAGTTATATATACAATTTAGAAGAATATATTTGGAAATTTGAAGATGATAAAATTACTTTAGAAAAAAAAGGTCAAATAAAATATGTACAAAAATATATACAAGGTAGACTAACTAATTCAATAATAAAAATGGATGGTCTAGAAATGAGGATATATATTTTAACAAAATTAATACATAGAGCAGATAATGAAATAAAAATAATATATAATATATATAGTGATAAAGATGTAGAGAATTTAATTTCAAGTTTTGAGGTTAAAATAAACTTATAGGAGGATGTCCAAATGGAAAATAAAGAAAATGCAGTTAATGAAACCTTTGTAATGAAAGAAAAATATAGAAAAGTTGAAGAGTTAAAAGCTTTAGGTATAGAGCCTTATGGAAGACATTTTGATAAACAAGATGAAGTAGGAACTATTTTAACTTTTGATGAAAATTCAGAAAAGGAATTTAAAACTGCAGGAAGAATAGTATCATATAGAAGAATGGGTAAAAATGGATTTGCACATATACAAGATCCAACAGGGAAAATTCAAATATATGCTAAAAAAGATGAAATTGGTGAAGAGGAATATGAAACATTTAAAAGACTTGCAACAGGAGACTTTGTTGGAGTAGTAGGTAAATTATTCCGTACTCAAACTGGAGAAATAACTATAAAAGCAAGTCATTTAGAAATTTTATCTAAAAACATTAGACCTTTACCTGATAAATTCTCTGGACTTCAAAATATTGAAATGCGTTATAGACAAAGATATGTAGATTTAGTTATGAATCCAGAAGTAATGGATACTATGAAAAAAAGATTTGAAATAATAAGATATTTTAGAACTTATTTAGAGAAAAAAGGATTTATAGAAGTTGAAACTCCTATGTTACACCCAATCTTAGGTGGAGCAAATGCAAGACCATTTGCAACTCATCACAATGCATTAGATATGGATATGTACTTAAGAATAGCTCCAGAATTATACTTAAAGAGATTATTAGTTGGAGGATTTGAGAAAGTATTTGAAATTAATAGAAACTTTAGAAATGAAGGTGTATCTATTAAACATAATCCAGAATTTACTATGATGGAATTATACCAAGCATATGGAGATTTCAATGATATGATGAATATAACTGAGGATTTAATTTCATCACTTACTTATCATTTATATGGAACTTATGAAATACCTTATGAAGATAAAATGATTAATATGGTAAAACCTTGGAGAAGAGTAACTATGAGAGAAATAGTTAAAGAACAGACAGGATTTGTTATGGATGAAAATACTACAGATGAATCAGCTGTACAATTTGCAAAAGGATTAGGAATACATTTAGATAAAGATAAAACATATACTAAATTTGGTATTTTAAACTTATTATTTGAAGAAAAAGTAGAACATACTATAATTAATCCAACATTTGTTACAGATTATCCTAAAGAAATTTCACCACTTTCTAAAAATTCTAAAGGTGAAACTGAATGGGTGGATAGATTTGAATTATTCATTACAGGAAGAGAGTATGGAAATGCTTATTCAGAATTAAATGATCCTAAAGATCAAAAAGAAAGATTTGAAGACCAAGTTAGAGCAAAAGAAAATGGTGATGATGAAGCTACGGAAATGGATTTAGATTACATCAGAGCATTAGAATATGGAATGCCACCTGCTGGAGGACTAGGTATTGGAATAGATAGATTAGTAATGTTACTTACTAATTCATCATCAATTAGAGATGTTATCATGTTCCCTACACTAAAAAAAGAAGCACATTTTGAATAATATATAAAGTGTAAGACATGTTCTTACACTTTTTTTAGTTGATATATATGAAAAAATTACCAATATTTTGAGTTGGACCTTTTTATGTGATTTTTTGTTTTATAGTTACATCTATAATTATAATATTTAAATTTAAAGGCTATATTAATTATGGTAATATGGGATATGAAAAAATATTTTTTAATATATTAGGCTTTTTTTTGATGATTGGTGGTATAATATTATCGATATATGCAGTAACAGTAAAAAAAATAACTGAAAAGATATCTAATTATATTTTACATACAGATGGAGGATATTCTATAGTTAGAAATCCTATATATTCAGCATTCAATTTAATATTTACTGCAATATTTATGTGGCTTAATAACTATATATTATTTATATTTCCTTTTGTTTTCTATATAATTTTAACTATACTTATGATAAATACAGAAGAAAAATGGTTATTAGATAAATATGGAGAGGAATAAATTAAATATATAAGTAAAGTAAATAGGGTAATATCTTGGTTCCCTAAAAAAATAAGGAGGAATAATGGCAAGAAATAGTGGTATTTTTGGTATAATAAGAGATGTCCAAAGAATAAGTAGAACCATTCAAAGAGAAAGTAAAAGAATGGAGAAAAAACAAAAAAGAGAAATGAAAGCTATTCAAAAAGCTGAACAAAGAATGCAAATAAATAGTTATAAAGATATTGCAGAAGATGAAAAAAATGAAGCAATAGAATTAAGAGAAAAATTGATGAGAATACACCAAGAGATAGAAATAGTTGGACAGGTTGATATATTAAAGGATACAAATGATATAGAATTTAATATAGAAAAACCAGTTGAACCTATTTTGGAAAAACTTCCTTTAAAGCCTGAATATAAATCAAGTATTATGGGTAAACTTTTTTCATCATTTGAAGATAAGAATAAGGCACAATATGAAGATGATGTTAAGGTTTGGGAAAATTCAGTTGAGAAAATTAAAGAAAAAAATGATAATATCCTAGAGCAATATAAAAAAGAAATGTTAGAATGGGAAAGAAAAAAAATAGAATTTGAGAATGATAGAGAGAAATATAATAATAATCTAGGTAGTTTACATCAGAAATATTTAGATGGAGAAAAAGAGGGTGTAGAAAAGCATTTTGAATTGCTACTAGATAATATGGAATATCCAATAGATATGGGTTGGGATTTTAATGTAGCATATAATGAATCTGATAAGACTTTAACTATTAATTATGTATTACCAAATAAAGATGTAATACCTACATTAAAAAATGTTACTTATGTTACAACAAAAAAAGATTTTAATAGAACATATATTAGTGATAAAGCTTTAAAAGAAGCTTACACTGAATTAATATACGGTACAGTATTAGGAGTAGTTGATAAAGTATTTAGAAATGATAATAATTTAGTTAATACTATAATATTTGACGGAATACTTGATGATATTAATCCAGCAACTGGTTTAAGTAATGAAATAACTTTTTTAAGTCTTACAGTTAATAAAGAACATATACTATCATTAAATTTAGATAAAGTAGATTATCTAAAATGTTTTAAATCTTTAAATGGTATAGTATCACTTAATATTATCAATAATTAATAAATGTAAAATAAAAAAAATATTGACTTGTCTATTTCAAAGTGGTATTATGAATATATGTAATAATTTAAGGAGAGGAACAATGTTTTTGAATATTAGTAATGATATAAAAAAAATAATAAAATTATTGTTAATAATATCAATATTAGTTTTTTTCATTGGATTAATAAAGATAAATATAATTTTATTGTCTTTATCTTTTGGAATATTTATATCTATAATATCAAATTTAATGCTGCTTTATACAGTGAATAAAATAGTATATTTAAAGGGGAATAGGGCCACAATGTTTATAGACTCTACGAAAAGGTATGGAATATATATATTGGCTCTTTATTTTGTATATAGAATTTGTATTAAATTTTTTAATTTAGATCCTATTTACCCTATGCTTTCTTGTGGATTTGGATTTATTTCATTTAGATTAGTATTACAGGCTATAAATTATTTTAAATTGAAATTATAAAGAAAGGAGCTGGTACATTTGTCAAAGAAGAATAGTTTATATAAATGGCTAGGATTAATGTTACTAATGCTTGTTGGAGTTAATTTATTACTTTCTCTAATTTCAACATTCTTTCCAGTAGCATTTGAAAAACCCCATGCTATTATTGAACCACCAGAAGTTTTTTTTAGTATACCTATAGGTAAATATCTATTAAATATTAATCAAACTGTAATGAATACATGGGCTATTATGTTAGTGATTATAATAATATTGATTTTAGGAACTAGAAATATTAGTGTAGAAAATCCTGGATTTTTCCAATTAGTACTTGAAGAATATTATAACTTTATTAATAATTCATTCTTAGAGGGATTAGGAAAATACAAATCAAAATTTGCAGCGTTTTTCTCAGCAATGTTTTCTATGATCTTATTATTAAATGTATCTATGTTCTTATTCCCTTTTGTAGTAATGTGGAAGAAAACAAAACATGGAATACTTATTAAACCTTTCTTTAGGACTGCCACTGCTGATATGAATACAACAGTGGGTATAGCGATAGTAGTATTTGTAATATTTATTGGAGCTGCTATATATAGAATGGGTGTAATGGGATTTATTAAAGAATTATCACAACCATTTGTATTTATGTTACCAATAAATATTATTGGTGAATTTGCAAAACCTATAAATATATCTATGAGATTATTTGGTAATATGTTTGCAGGACTTGTTATTATGTCTCTAGTTTATGGACTAGCAGTAAAAGATATTTTTCCAAGTATTACTAATAATATTTTAAAGGGAAGTTTTAGTTTTGCGGTAGGATGGCCAAATATATTACAAGTATATTTAGATTTCTTTATAGGAATTTTACAAGCATTTGTATTTACAGTTTTATCATCTGTGTATGTAAAACAAATGTTAATTGGGGAAGAGGAAGAAGAATAAAATATTAGGAGGAAATTAGAATGGATGCATCAATAATTAAAGCAGCAGCATTATTAGGAGCTGGTATAGCAGCTTGTGGAGGAATAGGAGCAGGATTAGGGCAAGGACTTGCAACTGCGGCAGCAGTAGAAGCTGTAGCAAGACAGCCAGAAGCAAAAAATGATGTAATGGCAACATTATTCATAGGGTGTGCGATTACAGAGTCTACAGGAATATTTGCATTAATCATAGCACTTATTTTAGCTTTAATAAAAGGATAATAAAGGTGGAATGTTATGGAACAAAATAATAATTTAATTACCATTGATATATTAATGATAGTTCAAATAATTAACTTTTTTATATTAGTTTATGTTTTTCATAAATATTTCTATAAAAAAATTGGTAAAGTAATAGAAGAAAGAAAAAAAATTGCTTTAAAAGAACTTGAAGTAGTAAAAGAAGAAAGAGAAAAATTAGAAGAACAAAAACAAAATTATGAAAAACTTAGAAAAGAAGCTAAAAGACGTGCTAATGATATTATTATAAAAGCCGAAAGACAAGCTGATGAAAGAAAAGAGCAAATACTTGATAATGCAACGTTAACTCGTGATAGAATGATAATGCGTGCAGAATCAGAAGTATTAAAATTAAGAGAAAGTATTAAAGAACAATTACAAAAAGAAATGAGTCAAATGGCAACAGAACTTGCCGAAAAAATTATTAAAGAAAATATAGAAAAAAACCCAGAAATAATTGATAAGAGTATTGATAAGTTTATCGATGAAGTAGGTGAATAGTATGGATAATATTTCTATATCTAGAAGATATGCAGAGGCAATATATAATGTTGCTGAAGAAAAAGATGAAGTTTTTGAAGTGTTTGAAATGCTTAATGTAATACTTGAGCATATAGAACATGATGATGACTTTAAAAAATTTCTTAGTTATCCAATAATAACTAAAGAAGAAAAAAAAGATTTAGTAAATAGAATATATAAGGATATAAAAAATGGTCCTTTAGAAATTCTAGATTATTTAATAGAAAAAGACAGATTATTACACATTAAAGAAATAAATGAACAATATAGTAAAATATATTATGAAGCTCATAAAAAACTAATAGTAACAGCAATATTTCCAAAAGAATTATCTTTTGATCAAAAGGAAAAATTAAGAAAAAAACTTGTAAAGATGAAACAAAAAGAAGTTGTTATACACTATAAAGTTGATAAAGACTTAATAGGTGGAGGAATAATAAAAATTAACGATGATGTAATAGATGGTTCGATTAAGACTCAAATTAAAGAATTAAAACGTTAAATTGAGGAGGTGTTTTATTTGAAAATCAAACCAGAAGAAATTAGTAATATAATTAGACAAGAAATTGAAAATTATAAAAAGAAAATAGATGTTTCAAGTGTTGGAACTGTTGTAGAAGTAGGAGATGGTATAGCAAGAATCTATGGATTAGATAATGCTATGGCAGGAGAACTTTTAGAATTTCCAAATGGAGCAACAGGTATGATTCTTAATTTAGAAGAAAATTCTGTTGGAGCTGTAATACTAGGAGACACAAGAGGGATTAAAGAAGGGGATGTAGTAAAAGGTACAGGTAGAATTACTGAAGTTCCTGCTGGAGAAGCTTTACTTGGAAGAGTTGTAAATTCTTTAGGGGAACCTATAGATGGTAAAGGTATGATAGTTGCGAATAAATATATGCAAGTTGAAAGAGTTGCATCAGGAATTATAGATAGAAAACCAGTTACAGAGCCTTTACAAACAGGAATAAAAGCAATAGATGGAATGATTCCAATAGGAAGAGGACAAAGAGAATTAATAATAGGTGATAGACAAACAGGTAAAACTGCTATTGCTATAGATACAATAATAAACCAAAAAGAAACAGGGATTTATTGTATATATGTAGCTATAGGTCAAAAAAGATCTACTGTTGCTGCAATTCAAAGAAAATTAGAAGAAGCAGGTGCTATGGAATATACAACTATAGTTGCTGCAACTGCAAGTGAACCTGCACCGTTACAATATTTAGCACCATATGCAGGAGTAGCTATGGCTGAATATTTTATGGAAGAAGGAAAGCATGTATTAATAATATATGATGATTTATCTAAACATGCTGTTTCTTATAGAGAAATGTCGTTATTATTAAAAAGACCACCTGGGCGTGAAGCATATCCTGGAGATGTATTCTATTTACATTCAAGATTGCTTGAAAGAGCAGCTAAGTTATCAGATGAATTAGGTGGAGGATCTATTACTGCACTACCTATAATTGAAACACAGGTAGGAGATATATCAGCATATATTCCTACTAACGTTATATCAATTACAGATGGACAAATATTCCTAGAAACAGACTTATTTAATTCAGGATTTAGACCAGCTATCAATGCGGGATTCTCTGTTTCAAGGGTTGGAGGATCTGCACAAATAAAAGCTATGAAACAAGTAGCAAGTAGAGTTAAAATGGAACTTGCACAATATACTGAATTATTAGCATTTGCACAATTTGGTTCAGATTTAGATAAGGCTACACGTGATCAATTAAATCGTGGAGAAAGAATAATGGAAATTTTAAAACAAAAACAATATTCTCCTATGCCTGTTGAAGAACAAGTAGTTTCATTCTATGCTGTAACTAATGGTTATGTTGATGATATAGATGTTGAAGATGTGAGAAATTTTGAAGAAGAACTATTACAAAGTATGTATTCAACTTCAGATATTTTAAAACAAATAGCAGAGTCAAAAACTTTAACTAAAGAAATAGAAGAAGAATTAGAAGACTTTATAAAAACATTTAAAAAAGATTATGTACATTAATGAAAGGAGAAACATATGGCATCTAATATGAAAGAAATTAAAGCTAGAATTAGTAGCATTAATAATTCAAAACAAATAACTAGTGCTATGAATATTGTTTCTTCAACAAAGTTTAAAAAATTTCAGGTACTTACTTTTAAAACAAGAGAATATGAAAAATCATTAGAGTATGCTTTATATAATTTATTAAATCACATGGGTAATAGGCATAACATATTATTTGAAGGTAAAAAAGAAGTAAAAAATGTTGGTATAGTCGTTATGACTTCTGATAGAGGACTTTGTGGTTCTTTTAATTCAAATACTTTAAAGAAAATGGATAAAATGATAAAAAGATTTAAAAAAGAAGGAAAAAATGTTTCTATAATTTCTATAGGTAGAAAAGCTAGAGATTATTGTAAAACTAGAAATATTGATGTTGATGCAGAATACATACAACTTATCCCTGAGACTATGTTTTCTAAAGCTAAAATACTTAGTGAAGATATAGTTGACTTCTATCTTTCAGATCAATATGATGAAGTATATTTAATATACTCAAAATTTGTTTCGGTAATTAACTATAATTTAGTTGAAGAAAGAATATTACCATTTTCAAGACCAACAGGGCTTAAAATATCAAAAGAAAGTGAAGAAGTAAAGGATAAAAGATATATATTTGAACCAGATGAAAATCAAGTTTTAGTAGAATTTTTACCTAAACTTTTAAATAATAAATTATATCAAGCGCTGTTAGAAAACTCTGCAAGTGAACACTCAGCAAGAATGTCAGCTATGAAAAATGCAAGTGAAAGTGCAACAGAAATAATAAATAGATTAACTTTAGAATACAATAGAATTAGACAAAGTCTAATAACTCAAGAACTATCAGAAATTGTTGGTGGTTCAGAGGCAATAAAATAGGAGGAATAAGATGAATAAAGGTAAATTGGTTCAAATAATAGGACCAGTTATAGATGCAAAATTTGAAAATGCCTTACCAGATATCTTTAATGCCTTAGAAATATACTACGAAGATGGGAAAAAAATAGTAGCAGAAGTTCAAGCACATTTAGGTAATAATGTTGTTAGAGCGGTATCTATGACATCAACTGATGGATTAAAAAGAGGTATAGATGTAATAGATACAGGAGAGCCTATAAAAGTTCCTGTAGGAAAAGAAACTTTAGGTAGAATTTTTAATGTTTTAGGAGAAACAGTTGATAATGGAGAAGAATTAATAACAGAAGAAAGACATTCTATACATAAAAAAGCTCCATCTTTTGAAGAACAAGAAACTCATTCTGAAATATTAGAAACTGGAATTAAAGTAGTAGATTTACTAGCACCTTACTTAAAAGGAGGGAAAATAGGACTTTTTGGAGGTGCAGGTGTAGGTAAAACTGTATTAATACAAGAATTGATTAATAATATAGCAAAAGGGCATGGTGGACTTTCAGTATTTGCTGGAGTAGGAGAAAGAACTAGAGAAGGAAGAGACCTATATAACGAAATGAGAGAAAGTGGAGTTATTAATAAAACAGCACTAGTGTATGGTCAAATGAATGAACCACCTGGTGCAAGATTAAGAGTTGCTCTTTCAGCTCTAACTATGGCTGAATATTTTAGAGATAAAGAAGGTCAAAATGTACTTCTATTCATAGATAATATATTCAGATTTACTCAAGCAGGATCTGAAGTTTCAGCATTACTTGGTAGAATGCCATCAGCAGTTGGTTATCAACCTAACTTAGCAACAGATATGGGAGCTTTACAAGAAAGAATTACATCAACTAAAAAAGGATCTATTACATCAGTACAAGCAGTATATGTACCAGCAGATGACTTAACAGATCCAGCTCCTGCAACTACATTCTCACATTTAGATGCAACAACAGTATTATCAAGACAAATTGCATCTTTAGGAATATATCCAGCAGTAGATCCACTTGCTTCAACTTCAAGAATACTTGAAGCTGAAATTGTTGGCAATGAACATTATAAAGTAGCAAGAGAAACTGTTAAAGTATTACAAAGATATAAGGAATTACAAGATATAATAGCAATACTTGGTATGGATGAATTAGGGGATGAAGATAAAGTTATAGTAAGTAGAGCAAGAAAAATTCAAAGATTTTTCTCTCAACCATTCTCAGTTGCTGAACAATTTACAGGTATGAAAGGTAAATATGTTACATTACGTGAAACTATTAGAGGATTTAAAGAAATCTTAGATGGTAAACATGATGAACTTCCAGAGCAAGCTTTCCTATATGTAGGTACTATTGATGAAGCAGTAGCAAAAGCTAAAGATTTAATGGGGGATTAATTATGGAAAAAAAAGATTTTTTTACATTGAAAGTAGTAACTCCAGAAAAGATAGAATATTTATCAAAAGAAACTAAATATATTAAAGTTAGAACTATAAGGGGAGATATTGGAATTTTACCTAATCATACTAACTTTATGAGCTCTCTTGGTGAAGGATTAATGCTTTTAAGAACATCAGAAGAAGAAAAGACTTACTATATTAGTGGTGGTTTTTTAGAAGTTAATCATAATTATGTAACTGTTATGGCAGAAGAAGCTATGCTAGCAGAAAGTGAAGAAGAATATAAGAAAATTAAACAAGAAAAACTTGAAGAGGCAATAGCAGCTAAGAAAAAAGAAGATCAAGATATACTTGGAACTAAAAAGAGATTACAAGATAGTTTACTTAGATAAAAAAGAGGTATTACCTCTTTTTTATTTATTATGTTGAGATTTTAAAAATTCAGAAATATGCTTAACTTTATCCTTTTGGGCATTTTCATTATCTTTAATATTACCACCGGTTCTAAGTTTCATATTTCCTATATTAATAATACCATTACCTTCGAATATATGACCTGCATTTTTATATGTTTTTAAAATAACACTAGGTTTTTGTTTTTTTATTTTTAAAGACATATTGTAACTATCCCATAATTTATCATCTTCCCCAGTTATTATTAGAATATTAGTCTTAAGATCTTTAATTGGAATTAACTTTGTTGTTGCATTAGTATCAACTTCTATAGCTTTATTATATAGATTACTAAAAGATATAGGTAAAGATATAATTCTTGGTATTATTATATCTTTTAATATAACTGAAAAAGGAACTTTTTGTGTATCTATATATGGAAGTTCTTCATCTTTAAAAGTCCATGATGAACCATTTTTTTCAAAATCTAGACCTGAAAAGTTATATGCAGAAGGTGCTAACAATATTAGATTAGATATATCTTCATATTTATTAGCTAAATTTAGAGCATATTCAGCACCTTTTGAGGCACCTAATACTGTAATTGGATTCTTATCTATATTATTTTCTTCTATATATTTTAGTACATCTTCAAATTGTTCAAGTGGAATATTGATTAAAGTTTTTTGTTGATTTTTTTGTCCAAACATGAAAACAGCTAATACTTCATAGCCCTCTTTTACAATTCTTTCGGCTTCCCAAAAATTGGGGCTTCCTTCTGAACCTCCGTATGTAATTACTATCCCTTTATATTTTTTTTCTGTAGGTTTTAGATGAAAACCTTGGAAAGTATTAAAGTCAACTTTTTTAACTGTTACATTTTCTATAGTTTTATTATACAAATCTTCTAGGTTTTTATTAGATGAAGTTTCACTTTTATACTTATAGTTATTATATATTCTTAATAGTGTTATTATAGTAAATAATACTATGATGATTAAAAATATTTTTTTAAAAATTGCTAAGATTAATTTCATATTTCCCCCTACTTCAATTTTTTATTAATTCTTTCTATTTCTTTTATTTGGTATATGTAGCTAAATATCCATATAATTAAGTATATAATTATGAAAATTATTATGAAAAATATAAAATTTTCAGCTTTAAACCAACCAAAATAATATCCAATACTAGAAACAGTAAAAAAAGTTGAAATAAAGTGATAAATAGTTTTTTTATATAATGAAATGTTTTCTAATTTATATATTTCAGAAGAAAGACCTGACGTAATACCTATTATTGCAAATAATATTAGTGAAACTTTTGTTGCATACATTTCATTTGGAAACTTGCTAATAAATTCTGGATCTGCAAGTAACAATCTATCTTTAGAAAACATAAAAGCAATTGAAGTACCTATACCTATACCTATTAATCCGTTAAGAAATATATTTTTTATTATTTTATACATTTTAACCTCCTATAATCCTATTGAGTTTTTGAAATTTTTTAAATATGATCTTGAAACTGTTGTTGTTATACCTGTTTTAGTTTCAAGTTGTATACTACCAAAAAAATTTAAATTTAATTTTTTTATTTCATTTATTGCTATAATTTCTGAATTAGAAATTCTTATGAATTCTTTTGGATTTAACATCTCTTCTAATTCATATATTTTGTATTTTACTATATACTCATCTTTTTTTGTTGTTAAATAAACTTTTTTATCTTGTGCATAAAATCTAATTATATCTCTTTTTTCTATTAAATATTTTTTATCATTTTTTATACCTATAAATTTATTTTTATTTTCTGTTTCTAATAATTTAATTAAATTTTCAATTTCTTTATCTATTTTATTTGTATTTATAACTATGTTAGTTTCTTTTATACTTTCATCAATATTTATCTTTATTTTCATAATTACCTCCATTTCTTACATATACTATATTATATTATTCTTATTAAATCAATAAATATTGGATAAGTTGTAATCTATTAAGTATAAGTTGTAGTAAATCAATATATTTTATGTTAGAATATAGTTGAAATTTTACATATATAAAGGAAGTGAATAGATATGAAAAAAATTGTAAAATAAGTTTTTCGGCTACAGAATTAAAGCTTATTGCAATTATTGCAATGACTATAGATCATATTACTTGGTTAATGTATCCGGGGTTATCTAAGGAATTAGTTCCTATAATTATGCATATCATAGGTAGACTTACTGCTCCCATAATGTGGTATTTTATTGCTGAAGGATGTTATTATACTAAGGATATTAAAAAGTATTTTATTAGATTATTTTTTTTTGCATTAATAAGTCACTTTGCTTTTTGTTTTGGACTTGGAGTACCGTATAATGTCATGGATGGAAGTTTATTTAATAAAACTAGTGTTATGTTTCCTTTATCAATGGCAGTACTTTTAATTTGGATATTTAAGGAAGATAAATTTAAAAATATTACTAAATATATATGTATATTTATTCTTTGTTTAATAACTTTTGTTGCAGACTGGTCTTCAATTGCACTTATGATTCCTTTTTTACTATACATGCATAGAGATAATAAAAAGCAACAAATTAAGGATTATTTAATATGGATTAATGTTTATTCTATGATATATATATTATTTATTGATAAATTCTATGGAATACTACAGTTTGCTACTCTATTTTCTCTATTTTTCTTGTTAAAATATGATGGAACTAGAGGTAAGGAAATAGGAAGTAAATGGTTGTTCTATTACTATTATCCAGTACATTTAGTAGTAATAGGTGTTTTTAGAATATATATGTATGGAAATATTTCTTTAGTTCTATAATCTGTTTAATAATTTCTAGAAATAATATACAATCTGTGCTAAAATAAAGATGAATAAAAAATAGGAGGTAGAAAATGGTTTTTAAAGATTTTGAATACAAAAGGGTTGATATTGAGGAATTAAAAAGCATATACAATAGAATTAAAGAAGATTTAGAAAAATCAGAAAGTTCTGAAAAAGCTGCAGAATTGTACTTAGAATTAGATGAATTAAATAAAAAGTTTGGTACAAATTATTCATTAGCATATATCAGAAATAGTATAGATACTACTGATGAATTTTATGCAGCGGAAAAAGCATTTTATGATGAAAATTTACCTTTAGTTTCTGAATTTAGTAATGAATTAGGTATAGCATTTGCTAATTCTAAATTTAGACCAGAACTTGAAGAAAGATTTGGTAAATTAGCATTTCAAAAAATAGATTTAGATCTTAAAATATTCAAAAATGAAATAGTAGAAGATTTACAAGAAGAGAACAAGTTAACTACAGAGTATGTTAAATTAACTTCTAGTGCTAAAATAATGTTTGATGGAGAAGAAAGAAATCTTTCTGAAATGGTTCCATACACTCAAAATATAGATAGAGAAGTTAGAAAAGAAGCTGTAATTGCAGTTGGTAAATTCTTTGAAGAAAATATGGAAGAATATGATAGAATATATGATTCTATGGTAAAAGTTAGAGATAGAATTGCTAAAAAACTTGGATATGAAAACTTTGTTGAAGTTGGATATTTAAGAATGGGTAGATTAGATTACAATGCAAAAGATGTTGCAAATTATAGAAAACAAATAAAAGAAAGTGTTGTACCTCTATATGTTGAATTAAGAAAAAAACAAGAAAAAAGAATTAAAGTTGATAAATTAAAATATTATGATGAAGGTATGTCTTTCTTAACTGGAAACCCTACTCCTAAAGGAGATAGAGAATGGATGGTAGATAAAGCTAAAACTATGTATAAAGAATTATCACCTGAAACTCATGAATTCTTTTCTAAAATGGTAGAACAAGAATTGCTTGATTTAGATAGTAAAAAAGGTAAACAAGGTGGAGGATACTGTACATCACTTGATTCATACAATATGCCATTTATTTTTGCTAACTTTAATGGAACTGCGCATGATGTTGAAGTATTAACACATGAAGCAGGTCATGCTTTCCAATCATATCAAACAATGAGAAATGTTGATATATCAGCATATTATTGGCCAACTTCAGAATCTGCAGAAATTCATTCTATGAGTATGGAATTTTTAACTTGGCCATGGATGGAATCATTCTTCAAAGAAGATATAGATAAATTTAAATATCATCATTTAAGTGGAGCATTTTTATTCATACCTTATGGTGCATTAGTTGATGAATTCCAACACTATGTATATGAAAATCCAAATGTAACACCTGAAGATAGAAGAATGAAATGGTTAGAACTTGAAAAAGAATACTTACCAACTAGAGATTATGATGGTATAGAATCTTATGAAAAAGGATTGTTCTGGTTCAAACAAGGACATATATTTGAAATGCCTTTCTATTACATTGACTATACTTTAGCTCAAGTTATAGCATTACAAATGTGGAAATTAAATGGAGAAAATAAAGAACTTGCTTGGGAAAAATACATGAGACTATGTAATTTAGGTGGTTCTAAAACTTTCTTAGGATTATTAGAAGATGTAAAACTTGATAATCCATTTGAAAGTGGAAGTATATCTAAAATTATACCTCCAGTAAAAGCTTTCTTAGAAACTATTAATGATGAAAATCTATAATTATAGGATGCCAATTTGGCATCCTTTTTTATACTGTATTGCTTTTTTTAAAATTGTGAGGTTTAATATATTGTAATAATATTTTTTGGAGGTTGTTATGAAAAAATTAGAAAACAAAGTAGTAGTTGTAACTGGTGCAGCAATGGGAAATGGATTTGGTATTGCAAAAGTAATGGGTAAATATGGAGCAAAACTTGTATTAACTGATATAGCCCCTTTAGATGATGCTGTTAATGAACTAAAAAAATTAGGGTATGAAGCTATGGGTATACATATGGATGTTAGTAATTCTTATGAGGTAAAAAATGGTATAGAAAAGGTTATTGAAAAATATGGAAGAATAGATACTTTAGTTAATAATGCAGGTATTATTAGATTAGGAAGTTTATTAGAAACTAGTGATGAAATTAGAGATTTTCATTTTAATGTAAATATTAATGGTGTATGGAATGTTACTAAAGCTGTAATGCCATATATGCAAAAAGAAGGTTATGGAAGAATAGTTAATTTATCATCTGTAACTGGATTTATGGTTGTTGATAAAGGAGAATGTGCTTATGCTACAACTAAGGCTGCAATTATGGGATTTACAAGAGCTGTTGCAAGAGAAGCTGCAGAATACAATATCACATGTAATGCTATACTTCCAGGATATATATTGACACCTATGGCAGAACAAATAGCAAATGAATCTAATCCTTCTAATCCAGATTCAGTTATAGATGGTATTGCAAGTGCTGTACCTTTAGGTCGTTTAGGAACTATAGAAGAAGTTGGAGAAGTTGCAGCTTTTTTAGGTTCTGATGAATCTTCATATATTACAGGTACTCCTATAGTAATAGATGGAGGAAGTACATTACCTGAAACTGTGTCAGTAGGGGTATAGGATTATAAGGTAAATCTAATTGTATTTTATAATGATTTATGGTAGTATTTGTATAGTAAAATATGAGGAGTAAAAAAATGACAGAATTAGAAAGATCAAAAGAGATAATAAGCTTTATAGCTAATTCAACAAGAAAAACACCTGTTAAACTTTATACGGATGAAGATATAAAGGGTGAATATGATGTTAAAATAATAGGGAAAGAAATAAAAATAATAATAGGTAACTGGGATGAAGTTGAAAAACTTATTAAGGAAAATGATTTGAAAAATTATCATTTAGAAAGTGATAGAAGAAATTCCGCAGTACCAATGTTAGATATAAAAAATATTGACGCTAGAATAGAACCAGGTGCAATTATTAGAGATAAAGTAATAATTGAAAGTAAGGCAGTAATTATGATGGGTGCTGTTATAAATATAGGTGCTAAAATTGGAGAAGGTACTATGATAGATATGAATGCAGTACTTGGAGGAAGAGCAACTGTAGGTAAAAATTGTCATATAGGAGCAGGAACAGTTTTAGCAGGAGTAATTGAACCACCTTCAGCAGACCCTGTAGTTATAGAAGATAACGTTGTTATTGGAGCTAATGCTGTAGTTTTAGAAGGAGTTAGAGTAGGTGCAAATTCTGTTGTTGCAGCAGGAGCGGTTGTAACTGAAAATGTTCCAAGTGGTGTAGTAGTTGCTGGTATGCCAGCTAAAGTAATAAAAGTTATAGATGATAAAACTAAATCTAAGACAGAGATTGTAGAAGAATTAAGAAAATAAGTAGGGTAAAATATATGAAAAAACTGTTAATATATTTATTTCTTTCTCTTTCAATCATATTAAATGCAAGTATTAAATCAGATTTTGAAAAATCTTTAAAATTAATGACTGAAAATAGATATGAAGAGGCAAAGATTATGCTACATATTTTAGTTGAAAAAAAGATTGATAATATTGAAGATAAAAAATATATAGAATCTGCAAATTACTATCTTGCAAATATTTACCATAGAGAGAATAAAATAAAAGAAGCTAAACTATATTATAGAAGATTATCAGATAATTTAGAGACTAAATCTTTTTCTGCTATTAAGTCTAATCAATATTTACTTTCTATAGCAATGGAAGAAGGAGATATGGATGAGGCTATTAATCAAACTGAGATATTAATGAAAAGAACAGATTATAAAGAATTACCTTTTTTATCAAATTTAATTTATTTATATGAAATAAATAATAAGGAAACTAAATTACAAAAATTAAATAAGAATATAGTTTCAAAATTAAATGAAAAAGATAAAGGTAAGTTATTTAGCTTATTATCATTAACTTATTTAGAAAATAAGAGGTTTGATGATGCGAAAAGATATTTAGATTTATTATTAAATAGTAATGATAATGAAAACAAACAATTAGGGTATTTAGGTTATGCAAATTTTGAAATTGTACAAATAAATAAGGAAGGTGCTATGGAGTACTTGTCTAAAGCATTAAACTTACAAAAAAATACACCTAAATATATATTAGAAAATATAAATAAAATTTATATATCTCTTGAAGAACCAGAAAAGGCATATGATGTTTTAATGTCAATTGAAAAAGATAGCAATATGGATGCTAATTTAATTGTAGAATTAATTAAGTATGCTAAAGTTTTAGATAAAAAAGATGATTTAATAAAATACTTAAATAAATTAGAAAGTATGGGTATATCAAATTATGATTTAGGTATAAAAATGGCTTCAGAAAATTTATTAGAATATGCAGAAAAATATCTGATAAAATCTAGAGATTTTGATAAAAAGAATGTAAATTTTGCTTTAATTAACATATATTTTTCTAATCAGGATTTAAATAAATTACAAGTACTATTAGAAGATATGGTAAATAGTAATGAAATAAATATAGAAAAGAAAGACAGTATTTTGATAGAGTATGAACACTTTCAAAAATATAAAAATAAAAGAAATTAAATAGGCGTAAGCCTATTTTTCTTTTAAAATATAGATATTTATTGTATAATATATAAAGAAAATATGAGGAGATATATTTATTATAAATGGAAAAAAATGAACTAAAAGAAATATATGAGAAGTTAAAAAAAGAAATGAAAGATAATCAGGGAAGAAACGATAAGGTTTTCAATTTAATTAAGAATAATAGTTTTGTTAAGGAAAATGAATTTGATAATGCTTTGTCTATTTTATCTTCTATGAATAAAAATCAAGTAATAAATTATCATACAGTACTTGAAAAGATGATAAAAAATTGGAAAAATTCAGAAAAAAAACCTAGAATCTTGTTACATAGCTGTTGTGCACCATGTTCTACATATACTTTAGAATTTTTGTGCCAATATGCAGATGTTACAATATTATTTGCTAACTCTAATATACATCCTAAACAAGAATATATTAAAAGAAGTGAAGTACAACAAAAATTTATTGAAGATTTTAATAATAAAACTGGGAATAAAGTTGGATATATTGAAGATGAATATAATCCTAAACACTTTTTAGAGTTAACTAAGGGACAAGAAAAAGAGCCTGAAGGTGGAAATAGATGTGTTACTTGTTTTCAAATGAGATTAGATATAGTAGCAAAATATGCTAAAGAATTAAATTATGATTATTTTGGTTCTGCAATAACATTATCTCCTAAAAAAAATTCGAAATTAATAAATGAATTGGGATTTGAAGTTCAAGAAATATATAATGTTAAATATTTACCTTCAGATTTTAAAAAAAATAATGGATATAAAAGAAGTATAGAAATGTGTAAAGAATATGATGTATACAGACAGTGTTATTGTGGATGTATATTTGCATTAAATGATCAAATAAAACAGCAAAAAGAAAGAGAAAAAAATAAATGAGAGTAGGAATAGTTGGAGCAGGGGCCTCTGGTGTATTATGTGCAATATATGCAGCATATAAGGGGCATGATGTAATATTATTTGAAAGAAAAGATAGAATGCTAAAAAAAGTTTTGATTACAGGTAATGGAACTTGTAATTTTACAAATATTAATGCAGGTTATGGGAACTATTTTTCTATAGAGGAAAAAATAGATGAAAGATTATTTAAAGAATATAGTTATCAGGATGTAATTTCTTTTTTTAAGACTTTAGGTATAGAGTATAAGGTAGAAAAATTTGGTAAGGTATATCCTCTATCATATCAAGCTTCTTCTATAGTAGATGCTTTAAGATTTAAAGTTGAAAGTATGAGAAATATAGAAGTTAAATTAAATTTTGAAGTTAGTAAAATTAGAAAGAAAAATAATGTTTTTAATGTAACTAGTTTAGATAATGAGAATGTAGTTGTAGATAGATTAGTTATGGCTACAGGAGGTATCTCCTATCCAGAACTTGGAAGTAATGGATCTGGGTATGAATTAGCAAATAAAATGGGTCATAGTAAAACAGAAATATATCCTGTTTTAGTACAACTTAAAGTAGATAAAAAATATGCAAAAGGACTTGAAGGTGTAAAACAAAAAGTTAAACTTAGTGTATATAAGGGTGATGAATTTTTAAGAAGTGATGAAAATGAATTACTATTTACTCCATATGGTGTTTCTGGTCCTTGTATATTTAATTTATCGTATTTAACTGCAATATATAATATGGATATTTTGTATTGGCATGTTGATTTTTTAAGTATGTATAGTGAAGATGAATTAAGAGATATGCTATATTTTAGAAAAAAACAATTAGGTTATTTAGAAATAGAGTACTACTTGAATGGATTGGTGAATAAAAAGTTTGCTGGTTATTTATTAAAGAGTGTAGGTATAGAAAAATTAAATTTTAAAGTTTCTGAACTAAGTGATGATATTATAGAAAAATTAGTTGAAAAACTAAAAAAATTTGTGTTTAAAGTATATGATACAACAGGTTTTTCAAATGCTCAGGTTACAGCTGGGGGTATAAGGTTAAGTGAGGTAGATAATTATTCTTTAGAATCTAAAATTATACCAGGACTATATTTTACAGGAGAAGTATTAGATATATTTGGAGATTGTGGAGGATATAATTTAAATTGGTGTTTTATTTCAGGTATGCATGTAGGTAAAAATATATAGGAGAAAAAATGTTAAGAATTACTAATATTAAAGTAGACATAGATCATAGTATAGATGATATTAAAAAAGAAATGAAAAATATTTTAAAAGAACATGAAATAAAAAATTTTAAAATTACTGGTAAAGCTATAGATGCAAGAAATAAGAATAATATTAAATATGTATATACCATTGATTTTGAAAGTGATGAAAAAGTATATAATAATATAGAAAAGTATAAGAATGTATCAATAATCGAGGAATACATTTATCCACAACAAGTAATAAATGAATATGTAGGAAATAGACCTGTTGTTATAGGTACTGGTCCTGCAGGTATGTTAGCAGCATTAATTTTGGCACAAGCAAATCTTAGGCCAATAGTAATTGAAAGGGGAAAAGCTGTAGATGAAAGAGTAAATGACGTATATACTTTTTTTGAAACAGGTAAATTAGATGAGGAGTCTAATGTACAGTACGGAGAAGGAGGAGCAGGTACTTTTTCAGATGGTAAATTAACAACTAATACACATAATATTAGAATAAAAAAAGTTGTTGATGAACTTATAGAGGCAGGAGCAGATGAATCTATTTCATATATTTCAAAACCTCACTTAGGTACAGATGAACTAGTTAAAATAGTTGAAAATATAAGAAAAAAAGTAATTAATTTAGGTGGAGAATATAGATTTAAAAATAAGTTTGTTGGTTATAGAGAAGAAAATAAAAAGTTGAAAAAACTTAAAATTTTAAATTTAGAAAATAATGAAGAGTATGAATTGGAAACTGATTATGCAATATTGGCAATAGGGCATAGTGCTAGAGATACGTTTGAGATGTTAAATGATAATAATATTGATTTATCTAAAAAAGTATTTTCTATAGGTGTTAGAATTGAACACAAACAGGATATGATTAATAAAGCACAGTATGGTAAATTTTATGATAAATTACCCCCAGCAGAATATAAATTAAATGTTAGAACTTCTAATGGTAGGGGGGCATATACTTTTTGTATGTGTCCAGGTGGAGTTGTTGTCCCTTCATCAAGTGAGAAGAATAGACTAGTAGTAAATGGTATGAGTTATAGTAAAAGAGATTTAGAAAATGCAAATTCAGCTGTTTTAGTTAATGTAACTCCAGATGATTTAGGAGAAGGAAATTTATCTGGTATGTATTTTCAAAGAGAATTAGAGGAAAAGGCTTATATAATGGGTGGATCTAATTATAAAGCTCCTGTACAAATGGTTAAGGATTTTATAAATAATGTTGAAAGTGTTAAAATAGGTAATGTTAAACCAAGTTATTCAATAGGATATAAATTATGTAATTTAAATGAATTATTTCCTAGTTTTGTTTCAGAAACACTTAGAGAAGCATTCCCTAAATTAGATGATAAAATTAGAGGTTTTGCAGGAAATGACGCTATAATTACAGGTATTGAAAGTAGAACATCATCTCCTATTAGAATAAATAGAGATGATAAATATAATTCAAGCATTAAAGGATTAATACCTTGTGGTGAAGGTGCAGGTTATGCAGGTGGTATTATGAGTGCAGCAGTTGATGGAATAAGATGTGCAGAAGCTGTTATAAATTTAATATTAGAGGAGGAATAGATGCTTATTTACATAATATATTTCATAATAATAATGTTTGCAACAAGTGTTGGCTCACTATCTGGTATGGGTGGTGGTGTAATAATAAAACCAAGTCTTGATGCATTATCATATTCTAATTTAGATAATATTAATTTTTATTCATCTTTAGCGGTATTAACTATGTCTATAGTATCCATAATAAAAAAATCTAGACAAGGTGATAAAATAGCTGGGAAACAGTTATTTGCAATTGCAACAGGATCTATTTTGGGAGGTAAATTAGGGTTGCAAATTTTTAAAAATGCACTTTCATATTTTCCAAATGATAATATTGTAAAATTAATACAAATAGTAATAACAGTAATAATTCTTTCTTTATCTATATACTATACGAGTAAGTGTAAGTTTACATTTAATTTAAATAGTTATTTTATATATTTTGTTGTAAGTATGGGTTTAGGTATAGTATCAACATTCTTAGGTATAGGTGGAGGGCCTATTAATGTTTCTTTATTTATATTAATATTTGGAGTAAGTATGAAAAGTGCTACTCTTTATTCTATATCTACAATATTTTTCTCACAACTTTCTAAAAATTTTATAGATTTTTTTGTAACAGGAATTTCAGGATATAATCTATATCCTTTAATTGTTATTATTCCTGCAGCAATATTAGGTGGAAATTTAGGTACTAGAATTAATATTAAATCAAGTAATGAATTTGTAAGAAAAGCTTACAATATTATAACTATGTTTGTAATTTTACTTAATATTTTTAACGGTATTAGAATCATATTAAAAATTTTTTATTGACAATATTATCAAAATAATGTATAATAATTTTTGTCAATAAGAAATGCCTTGGTGGTGAAATGGTAGACACACAGGACTTAAAATCCTGTGGGAGCAATCCCGTGCCGGTTCGAGTCCGGCCCGAGGCACCATGTATGCGGGAGTAACTCAGTTGGTAGAGTGTCAGCCTTCCAAGCTGAATGTCGCGAGTTCGACCCTCGTCTCCCGCTCCATGTGAGTCATTAGCTCAGTCGGTAGAGCACTTGACTTTTAATCAAGGTGTCACTGGTTCGATTCCAGTATGACTCACCATCTACATAAAAATAATCAATTTATACATTAAGGAAGAAAGACTCTTCCTTTTTTTTATTTTTTATGTTATAATAAAATGAGAGGAGTGTCTAGATTATGAAAATGTTAATTCAAAGAGTGAATAATGCAAAAGTTTTATTTGAAGATGGAACATTTAATTCTATTGGTAAAGGACTTTTAGTTTATTTAGGAGTTCATAAAGAAGACGACCTTGATGATATACAAATCTGTATTAAAAAATTAATTAACCTTAGAATATTTGAAGATGAAGATGGAAAAATTAATTATTCATTGTTGGATAAAAATTTAGAAATTATGGTTATAAGTAATTTTTCACTTTATGGAAGTATGAAAAAAGGTAATAGACCTTCATTTAAAGAATCTGCACCAGCTTTAAAAGCAAATGAGATTTATGAAAATTTCTTAAAAGAATTAGATAAAACTAATGTATCTTATACTACAGGGAAATTTCAAACTTATATGGATGTGCAATCAAGTAATGATGGTCCAATGAATTTTATTTTTGATACAAGAGAAGGAGACAATTAATGTTGAGATACAAGAAAATGATATTAGTATTATCTCTTGCACTTTTACCAGTAACAAGTTTCAGTGCAACTAAAATAAGCCTAAAGAAATCTTCTGCAAAATCTCAAAGAGAATTAGTAATGCAAGATTCAAACTCAATATTGTTTGATTCAGAATATATTCATGATCAATCATATATTGATAAGAAAATAAATGAAATTGAAGAATCAGTAATGTCAATGTCTGGTGTATACAACAGCCTAGATAATATAATATTAAAAAATAAGTTATTCAGTGCATTTGATAAATGGGCTGGAACTAAATATAGGCTAGGTGGAACTGGACAAGGTGGAATTGATTGTTCAGCCTTAACAAGAGAAGTTTTTAGAGATGTATTTGGATATGAACTACCAAGAGTAAGTGTTGATCAAGTGCAAAAAGGAAGAAAAATTGCTAGAGCTGAAATGAAACCTGGTGATATTTTATTCTTTAGACCTGAAAATAGGGTAAATCACGTAGCAGTATACATTGGTAATTCATTGTTTATTAATGCTTCATCTTCGCAAGGTGTTGTACTATCAAGTTTAAATAACTCATACTGGGGTAAATATTTTAAATATGCAGTAAGAGTTGATGCGGCAAGAGAAGTGAGATAATTTAAATATTAAGTGCTTAAATTTTTTAAGCACTTTTTTTTTATTGCTTCTTGTTTTTTTTAATTTTCAAGCTATAATGTTAATATAGTAGTAATCAATATTTTTAGGAGGTACAGGTATGAAAGTATATGCCAGTGATAATATTAGAAATGTGGGAATTTTAGGACATAGTGGTTCTGGAAAAAGTAATATGTTAGAATCATTAGAATTTACAGCAAATTTAATTTCTAGAATTTCATCTCCAACAGAACAATTTAAAATGTCAAATACAACAACATTGTCTGCTGTAGAATATCAAAATATGAAATATAATTTATTGGATATTCCTGGTTATTCAGATTTTTATGGTGAATTAGAATCAGGATTAGCTGCTATAGCAGGTGCTATAGTAACTATAGATGCAACTACAGATTTAAGTGTTGGTACTGAAATAGCTTTAGAATTAACAGAAGAAAGAAAAATACCTAAATTTATTTTTATTAATAAAATAGATTCTGATAAGGCAGATTATGTAAAAATTTTAAATCAATTAAGAGAAAAATATGGTAAAAAAATAGCACCTTTCCATATACCATGGGGAAAAGGTGATGATTTTAAAGGACATATTAATGTTGTTGATTTATTCGCAAGAAAATATAATGGAAAAGAATGTGAAACTGTTAAAATGCCTGAAGAATTTGAAGGTGAAGTACAATCAGTGAGAGAAATGCTATTAGAATCTGTAGCAGAAACTGAAGAAGTATTAATGGATAAATATTTTGCTGGTGAAGAATTTACAACAGAAGAAATACATAGAGGTTTAAGAAAAGGAGTATTAGATGGTACTCTAATTCCTGTGGTTTGTGGATCAACATATAAAAATATTGGATTACATACTACTTTTGATATGATGAGAGAATATTTACCTACACCAAAAGATAATAAGAAAAATATTGATATAGCAGAATTTGTAGGACAAGTATTTAAAACTGTGATAGATCCATTTGTTGGAAAAATATCATATGTAAAAGTACTTTCAGGAGAAATTAAAGCTGATTCTGAAATATATAATGTTAACAAAAGAGAATACGAAAAAGTAAATAAAATATATACTTTAGTTCACGGGGAAATGGTAGAATTACAAAAAGCTACTATGGGAGATATAGTTCTTCTAACTAAACTTAATTTTGCACAAAATTCAGATACTCTAGCTAAAAATGAGAAAATAGAAGCAATAGAAGAAATAAAATTCCCTAAAGAACAAATGTTAGTTGCAATAGAAGCAAAAAATAAATCTGATGAAGATAAAATATCAACAGCATTACATAAAATTAGAGAAGAAGATTCTTCACTTTATTGGAGACGTGTTGTTGAAACTGGACAAACAGTACTTGGAGTACAAGGAGAAATACATGCAAGTTCTGTAATAGCTAAATTAAAAGAAAGATATGGTGTAGAAGTAGTTACTGAAGAATTACAAGTTCCATATAAAGAAACTATTATTGGTACATCTGATGTTCAAGGTAAACATAAAAAACAATCTGGTGGACATGGACAATATGGAGATGTAAAAATTAGATTTAGTCATTCAGAAAAAGAATTTGAATTTGAAGAAGAAATAGTAGGAGGAGTAGTTCCTAAAGGATATATACCTGCAGTAGAAAAAGGTTTATTAGAATCAATGAAAGAAGGAGTACTAGCTAAATATCCTGTTACAAATATTAAAGCCGTATTATATGATGGATCTTATCATGATGTTGACTCTTCAGAAATGGCATTTAAACTAGCAGCAAATCTAGCATTTAAAAAAGGTATGTTAGAAGCTAAACCGGTTTTATTAGAACCAGTAATGGAATTAAAAATAGTTGTACCTGAAGAAAACGTTGGAGATATCATGGGAGATATTACTAAAAAACGTGGTAGAGTATTAGGAATGCAAGCAGTTGGAAAAGATAAACAAGAAATATCAGCAGAAGCTCCAATGGCAGAAACATTTAAATATTCTAATGATTTAAAATCTATGACTCAAGGTAGAGGATATTTTGAAATGAATCTTGTAAGATATGAACAAGTTCCACATGATATAGCTAAAAAAATAATAGAAAAAGCTGAAAAATAAAATACTAGGCATCAAGTGATGCCTAGTATTTTTGTATAATATTATTTTCTTTATCATAAAAAATATTTTTATTATCTATAATATTATATTCTAATTTATTTTTTTCAAAAATAAGTCCATATTTTTCTTTTATTATACTAATCAAGTCTTCAATCTTTAAAGAATTGTAATCTGTAATAATTCTTTCTATAATTACGTCAATTATTTTAATAGTATTATCAGAGTTAAACATCATTAAAATATTTTTTGTAGAATGTCTTGAAATTATTTCATCTTTCATTTCTGTTAAAATTGAAGAATAAAAGTAGTCGGGTAAGTTATCAGCAATATCATAATGATATCCTTTATCTCTTAAATATTTGATAGAAAAAATTTCATCTTTATTTAACTTTGATAAAATATGGGAAATATATTCTTTTATTTTTTCTTTTGTAACACCTCTTTTATTTAATTCATTAATATTAATATATTTTCTATATTCATATTCCACAATTTCAAAATTTCTTTTTAATTTAGATATCTCAGCATATGTTGCTGTAGTATTAGTAAGTTTTATTTTTGATAAATCAATTAATGGATTATTTTTAAATAAGCTTATAATATAATTATGTATATTATTATATTTATTACTAACTACATAACCAACATAGTTTTTAAAATTTAGTTCATTTAAAGTAAAAGGATTAATCTTTCCATTTTCTTCATATCCAAAAGTTTCATAAAATATATTTTTTAAATCAGTAGTTGTATAAAAATCTTCTGTTAGTTTTTCTTTTAGAATTTTTAACTCATAATTTGATAAAAAATTATAGTCTATTTTCAAGATGTCATTTTCCATAAACATATTTAATTCATGTAAATAGTTTGAAAAAAAAGTTGGTTTCTCAATACCGTATATCTTTTCATATTCTAATGCTAAATCATCCTTATGAATGGGTGCAGTTTCAAAAAGTAAATCTAATACTTGTTTTTGTCTACTAGCTTGACCAAATTCTAATGTAGGCATACGACCATAATTTATGTATTTAGATGGATATATTTTTTTTAGTAGATTATGTAATTCATATTGATCTCTAATATCGTATTTTTTCATTAGTTCTGGGTAATCTCTAAGGAATTTTAATGTAGATATTTCTACATCTTTATATTGCTCTAAGTTTAAAATATCTAATAATTCAGTATAATCATTATTGTCTATGTTATAATATCTGAATTTTCCCATATTCCAAAGTATAAATTTACTATCTGATAATTGATTTATTACTCCACGACCTAAATTTATTATTTTACTGGTAATTTTATTTTGAGGTATATGATTTATTACGTCGTTATATAGTTCTGTTAGCGTTTCAAAATCAATTCCATCAGTCGCAAGATTTTTTAATATATATACTATTATACTTGTTCTGTCTATTTTGATTTTATCATCACCTAAATTAAAATAATCTCTATAAAAATATATATTTAAATCTTCTTTAATATATTTTGGGATTTTATTATCACTAAAAGCAAATCTCATTTCTTTTTTTCCTTTAGAATATTTTAAATCTAAATAATTATATGTAATTATACCATTTGTACTTTTAAAAGTTTCAAATGCTTTACAAGGTATGTTATAGTTTTGGAATAAATATGAATAATTTTCTTCTATGAAATAATCATTATTATAAAATGTATTTATTATTTTGCTTAATATTTGTCTTACTCTTTCTCTTGTTAGATTTAGTGGTTCTGCAATTGTTTGTAATGTTTTACCATTAATTTTTTCTGTAAAAATTTCTTTTTCCTTATCATCCAATTCAATCACTTTTTCCAATATTGACTTGTAAGAGTAAAAGTAAGTAATTTCATTTTCTATTTCATTTTCAAAAATATCATTATTTTTTATCAATGAGTTAATGATATTATTTAAATAACTAAATTGTAAATAAGAATATCTTTCTGATAGTTTATTTTTTGATAAATATCTATTGATTTTTATACATGTTTTTATAGACTTATAATACTCATCAAATAGTAAATCTAAAAGTTCAAAATTATTAAATCCATCTATTTCAATTTTATTTTTAATTAAGTTTAGTTTATTTTTACTGATTGTATAATAAATTTCTTTATATTTGTAGTATAAAGTTTCAGATAAAAAATCAGAGTGAATTATATTCCTATTTTCTATGATAGGTATATATTTTTCAATTTCTATTAATACATTTTTTTTCATAGTTGGTGATAAATTTGTATTAATAAAATCACTGTAGGTAAAAATTCCAATATTATTTAAATATCTTAATTTTGAACTTTTTTTCAAAATATGTTTTAATGATATATCGTATATTTCAACTAGATTATGTTGGAATGTTGTTGCTAATTTAAGACTATTTTCTAAATTATTTATTGCAACTTCTATTTCTTTTATTTCATTGTTGTCAAAATTATTGGAATTCTTAAGTTTAGAAAATTCCTCTAAAGTTAATGGATCTATTTTAAATAATTTTTTTGAAATTTTTGGATTTAAATTTAATTCTGTTAAAAAAAAGTTTTTAGCATTTTTATAATCTAAAATTTTATTTTGAAGAATATTATTATAAACAATTTTTGTTTTCCCATAATTATAGATACATATTTTATCAATATTTTTTAGTTCTTCTAATGCAATATTGATTGAATCTTTATTATATGATTTAAATTCTTCATAGATTTCCTCAATAAAAAAATGAAAATTATTTTTTTTAATAAAATTTTCTATATCATGTATTAACTGATTAATCATAAAAAACTCCTTGTATAATAAAGTTATATTATATTTTACATAATCTTAATATAATATACTAATTGTTATCTGATTATATATTTATTTCTAATTTCAACTAATTTATCTAGATTTCTTCCTAAAAAATATTTATAACTTTCACAAAACTTATTTATATTATTTTGATCTTTATGTCTTTTACAACCACTTCTACAAATTTTTAAATACTTACAATTTTTACAATTTTCATCTAATTTAAATGATTCTTTTACAAAATTTAATGCTTTTTCTGAAAATATAATATCAGGGATACTATCTGTATTTATGTTACCTAATCTTCTTTCATCAATAACATAGAAATCACATGGATAAACAGAACCGTCAGCTTCAATTACAGTATTTACAGAACAGTGACCAACCATATCACAAGCTTCTGGATTTCTTCCTGTAAGAATTAATAGTAGATTTTCAAAATATCTAATACTAATAATATTTCCTTTTTCTAAGTCTTCGTTCCATAAATTGAAAATTTCATCTAAAAATTTACCATAATTCTCAGCAGTAAGTGTGTAATCTTGTTCATCATAATTTTTTAGAGGGTCAAGAGCAGGTATAAATTGTATAAATTTAAAATTTTGTTCTTTAAAAAAATTATATATTCTCTTAGCATTTTTAGCAACTTCAAAATTAATTACACACAGTATATTAAAATCTATATTATTTTCTCTTAATTTGTTGATGTTATTCAATACCGAATCAAAAGTTCCCTTTTGCCTAATATCTATTCTAAAAATATCGTGTATATCTTTAGTACCATCTAGTGAAACACCAATTAAATAGTTGTATTTTTTGAATAAATCAAACCATCTTTTGTTAAGTAATGTTGCATTAGTTTGTAATGAAAATGTTGTATTTATATTATTTTTATTATATTTCTCAACTAGTTCGTGTAATTTGTAGAAATAGTTTATTCCTCTCATAGTAGGTTCTCCACCTTGGAATAAAAAGTTTACCTGATATTCTACACAATCATAGACATTTTTAACTAGATTTTCTAATGTTTCAAAAGTCATATTTCCATAAGTATATGTTTCTCTATTTTCTGCTACATCAAAATAGAAACAATAACTGCATCTTAAATTACAGTTACAAGATGCAGGTTTTATTAATAAATTAATACTTCTCAGTTTATTTAATTTCATATTATACCTCACTAATATGATTATACATCATATAATAAAATAAAACAATATGATAAAAAATCTTGACTTAAAATGAATGATAAAGTATTATTAGATATAATGAAATAAAAAGAGGTTATGTATGAATAATTTATTTAAAATGAATTTAGATGAAAGACGTGAGATGATAATTCATGGTGATACTGTAAAAACTATTATGTTTTTAACTATACCCATATTTATGATGGCTATAGTTCAGGTATTAATTCCTTTTTCAGATGGATTATTCCTAAATAAAATTTTAGGGACAGATGTTGGTGCTGGTGTTTCGTATATGCAACCAGTATACAATATGTTAATTGCTATATCACAAGGACTTAGTGTAGTTGCTATGTCCATGATAGGTCAACTTAATGGTAAAGGAGATTTTAAAGGAGTAAAAAACGTTGCTATGCAAGTATTAGTATTTGGATTTTTATTAGGAATACTATTGATGCCTGTATGTTTTTATGGTGCAAAATATTTAGCACCAATAGATCCTGTAATAAGAGAATATGCAATAACATATTTTGCATTAAGTGCGTTTATTATACCATTTCAGTTTATGGCTGCTATATTTAATTCAATTAAAAGTGCAACTGGAGAGCCAGAAGCTACATTTTATAGAATGATAGTATTATTAATATTGAAAATTATTTTTAACTTTATATATTTAGTAATAATTAAAATGGGATTAGAAGGAGCTATATTTGCTTCTTTAACGGCATATATATTTACAACTATATGGATGTATTATGATTTATTTATAAAGAAATCTAAATTTAAGTTAGATATATATGAATATAAGTTTGATTATCCTATAGTAAAGGAAATGATAAGGTTATCAATACCAACTATAATATCGTTTACTTCTATAAATTTTGGTTTTTATTTAATAAACGGAGAAGTAGAAATATATGGAGCAGATGTACTTGCAGGTCTTGCTATTGCCTCACAAATTAGTAATATATGTTTTACTGTCCCTACATCTATAGGAACTACAGTAACAACTATGATAAGTATGAATATTGGACTTGGAAATGTTGAAAAATCTAAAGATATATATAGAAAAGGTTTAATTATTGGTGAAATTATAGCATTAGTGTTATTAGTTTTAGTACTTTCTACATCTAAATATGTAATATCTTTATATGACCCTAGTGTAAATGTTGCAATTAAAACACAAGAAGCTTTAAATATTTATACATATTCAGTATTTCCGTTTGCTTTATTTATTATTACACAATCTGTATTTAATGCATTAGGAAGAAATGTTTATCCATTAATAATGTCTTTTTTAAGAATATGGGTTTTCAGATATTTATTTATAAGAATGACTAGTTCTTATTTAGGTTATTATTCTGTATTTTATGGTAACCTATTTTCTAACTTTTTAGCTGCAGCAATATTTTATATGATAATTAGAAAGAGTAGTTGGAGGAGTAATATTAAATATGAATAAATATGTATTGATTACTGGAGCAAGCTCTGGTATAGGACAAGAACTTGCAAAAAAATATGCGGAGAAGGGGAATAATTTAATTTTAGTAGCAAGAAGAATTAATATATTAGAACAATTTAAGAATAATTATCCTGATATAGATATACATATATTACAAAAAGATTTAAGTAATGTAGAAAGTAGTAATGAAATTTATAAATATACAGAGGAAAATAATCTTTTTGTAGTAACACTAATAAATAATGCTGGTGTAGGTTTATTTGGAAATTTTATAGAAACAGATCTTGAAAGAGAAATATCTATGATTAATTTAAATATAGTATCACTAGTATCTTTAACTAAGTTGTATTTAAAAAATATGAAAAATAAAAATGAAGGACAAATATTAAATGTATCTTCAGTTGCAAGTTTTATGCCTGGACCAAAGATGAGTGTATATTATGCTACTAAAGCCTTTGTTACATCTTTTTCTAATGCACTTTATCATGAATTAAAAGATAGTAATATTAAGGTTTCAATTTTAGCTCCAGGAGCAACAAGTACAGGTTTTGTTAAAAGTTCAAATTTAGAAAATTCTAAATTATTTGATAATATGCGGGTACAAACACCTGAATTAGTTGCAGATTATACTATGATAAATATGGGTAAAAGATTAATTATACCTGGTATTTTAAATAGATTATCAGTATTTTCTACTAGATTTACACCCACAAAATTACTAATGTATTTTGTTGAAAAAATACAACAAAGAAAGGATGAAAAATGAAAGTTTTATTAATAGGGGCAGGAGTTATGTCTGAATACTTAATTACTTCAATTAAAGAAAAAGGATATGAATTTATTGGAAGAGTAGACCTTTTTGGTAATGGAGAATTTGATTCTTTTTCATCAGTGGATAAGGATTTTGATGTAATTATTGATTTTTCAAACCATTTATTAACGAAAGATGTTTTAAATTTTGCAATGAATAAGAAAAAAAATGTATTAATTGCAACTACTGGTCAAACTGATGAAGAAATGGAAATAATAAAAGAAGCTAGTGAAAAAATTGCAATATTAAAATCTACAAATACTTCTTTTGGAGTAAATGCATTAAATAAGATAGTTGAATATGCAACAAAAATCCTTAATGAATTTGACATTGAATTAGTAGAAGCACACCATAATAGAAAAGTAGATGCTCCTAGTGGTACAGCTGAAACATTACTTGATATAATAGATGAAAGTTTAGGGGAAAAAAGGGATAGAGTATATGGTAGAAGAAATGAAAAAAGAGAAAAAAAAGAAATAGGAGTTCATTCAATAAGAGGAGGTAATATAGTTGGAGAACACAATGTTATTTACTCTAAAGGTGATGAAATAATAGAAATAAAACATAGTGCTTTATCAAGAAAAATATTTTCAGATGGTGCAGTAAATATAGTTGAAAAATTAGTTAAATTAGAAAATGGATTATTTAATATGAAAGATGTAATGTAAAAAGGAGAGTTTTAAACTCTCCTTTTATCTATACTTTAATTTTATTCAAGTGGTGCCGCTTATCGGATTCGAACCAATCACCTGCTGATTACAAGTCAGCTGCTCTACCTAATGAGCTAAAGCGGCATATAACTTATTATACAAAAAAAGTTTTTAATTGTCAATAAAAAAAGGAGAAAAATCTCCTTATTTTATTACCTTTCTATATAGAACTAATAATGGGTTCCATACACTAGCATTAGTTGGTGAATATGCAAAGTCTATTGATATTAAATCATCTATTTTAATTTTAAATCTAATAACTATTGATATTTGATCTATGAATTGAGCTACAGCTTCATAACCTATAATAGTTGCTCCTAGTACTAAATTTGTGTCTTTGTCATAAATAATTTCAGCTTTACCAGGTTTAGATGATTCAAATGCAGAATTTTTAGTTAATACTTCCATACTAACTTTACCAACATTATATCCTTTGTTTGTAGCTATTTCTTCAGTTAATCCAGTTCCTGCTATTTTTAAATCAAAGAATGATGTAGCATATGAGTTATTAACACCTATAAATTCAGATTTTTTTCCTGATAATATTTTTGCAAGCATCATTCCATGTTTGTTTGCAACATCACCAAAAGGGGCATATGTATAATCATTAGTTATAATATTTTTATTTAATACAGCATCTCCGAGTGCATATACATCTTCAATATTAGTTTTGAAATTATTATCAACTATTATTTTTCCGTTTAATAAATCTAATTTATCTCCTAATATTTCAGTTTTAGTTGTAATACCTGTTGAAATAATAAGTAAATCAAAATCTATTTTATGATTATTTTCAAGTACTACATTATTTTCATTAAATTCTTTTACACCGTTTCCAAGTAATATATTTACATTTTTTTCTTCTATTTTTTCTTTTAATACATTTCTATATTCAAGCGGTAAAATATTAAACACTTCATTTGATTTTTCTACCACAGTTACATTTATATTGTTTAAAAGTAAGGCCTCTACCATTTCAAGACCTATAAATCCCAGACCTAGTATCAATGCATTTTTAGGTTTATTAGTTTCTATGAACTTTTTAATATTAATTGCATCAGTTGCATGTGATAGAGTAAAATAGTTTTCTTTTTTTATGTTTAATGTTGATTTTGCACCTACAGCTATAACTAATTTATCATAATTTAAAGTATCTATATTTGTTTTTATATATTTTTCATCATAGTTAATTTCTAATACTTCAGTATTAATTCTTACATCTAATCCTTTATCAATGAAAGTTTGAGCAGGAGAACCTATAACCTTCTTTAAAGGCAATTCATTAGCTATGTAATATGGAGAAGGACATCCAGCCCAAGATACATATGGACTTTTTTCTAAAATTATTACTTCATCTTGAGGGTTCATTTTTTTATATTGAGTAGAGAACATCATTCCAGCTGCTCCACCACCTATTACTACTATTTTCATATTTACCATCCTTTGTAATTGCTTTCTATTATTGTATCTTATTTAAAAAAATTTTTCAATAGAAAAGGGAAAACGAGTTTTCCCTTAATATTTATTCTATTCTTTCTCCTACTTTAAATCCAAATTCGTAATCAATTACTAATTTAGTACCGTCTTCTCTATGATAAATAGAAGGACCAAAAAGTTTTCCATCTCTATATGAAATATCTTTGTACATAGTACCATTTTCATTATAATATTTATGTCTTCCATCTTTTTTATTTCTTCTAAAGTTTCTTTCTGAAACTAAATTACCTTTTTCATCATAATCAAACCAAGTTGATTTTTCAGGTAAAGCACCCATATGTTCTCTATAATATTCAATTAACATTATTTTTCCATCTTCATGAAAAAATACTTGTTCACCAACATGGTGGTTGTCTACAAAATGTTCTATAGATAATAGACGAGGACTATCAAAATTAGGATTGTCATTAAATATCCATTTATTTTTTTCAAATAATCCATTTTTTAAAGTGAAAATTGATGTTTCATTATTTGCATAAAGAATATAGTTACCATTTCTTTTTGAAGTTTTAGTTTCATCGTTAGCAAGCTGCATATATTCATTAGGATTTTCTATACTGTTTTCAGAAATTAATACACCATTTTCATAATTTTCTGATTTAATAACTATACCTGATGGATCTAAAGTTATTTTTTTCCCATCTAATAATCCATCTTTAAAATTTGCAATTCCTACGATTTCTGTTAAGTAATCAATAGATCTAAGTAACTTATATTCTCCATTTAATATTGGATTTTTGTTTAAACCTGAATATACTTTCATAAAGAACCTCCATAAATATTTCTATATAATATATTATAACTTGAAAATCTTAAAATGGAAGAGATATTTTAAAAATATTTTTTACTATGCAACTTAATATAAAATGTGGTAAAATATATATAAAAGCATAATGTTAGGAGAAGTTATGAGTAGAGAAATTGTTGTACATAAATATGGAGGTAGTTCTGTAGCAACCACTGAAAAAATAGTTAACATAGCTAAACATTTAATTGAAGTAAAAAAAAGTGGGAAAGATTTAGTTGTAGTTGTATCTGCTATGGGTAAAACTACTGATGGATTAATTAAACTTGCAAAAGAAATATCACATGATCCTGATAAAAGGGAATTAGATAGATTAATGTCAACTGGGGAGCAACAAACTATAGCATTACTTTCTATGGCCTTAATTGAGCTTGGACAAAATGCTATATCGCTTACAGGTGAACAGGCAGGAATTAAAACTCTTGGATTACATACGAAAAATACTATAGAAAGTATTAATAATGAAATAATATTAAAAAATCTTGATGAAGGTAAAATAGTAATAGTAGCAGGATTCCAAGGTGTAAATGAAAATGGAGATATAACTACTCTTGGTAGAGGAGGATCAGATACTTCAGCTGTTGCCTTAGCCTGTTCATTAAATGCAGAATGTAAGATATATACAGATGTTGATGGGATATATACTATAGATCCTAGGGTTTATGAAAATTCAAAAAAAATACAATATATTTCATATGAAGAAATGATGGAACTTGCATATTTGGGTGCTGGTGTTATGGAACCAAGAGCTGTTGAGCTTGGATTTAAATATGGGATAGAAATATATGTTGGAAAAACTTTAGGCGAAAATAACGGAACAATAATTACTTTTAAGGAGAAAATTATGGAGAAAAAAGAAATTAGAGGAATTTCTATTAATAAAAATATATTAATGGTAACTTTAGATGGTATACCAACTTATGCAAGAAATCTTTATCCAATATTCAAAAAAGCCTCTGAATATGGAGTTATTATAGATATGATAAGTCAAAATGACGTAATAGCTGAAAAAGGAAGTATAGCTTTTACTTCTCCTAGAACGGATGAAGAATCTCTTAGAAAAATGTTTAAAGAATTAGAATGTAATTATGAAATATTAATTAATAGTAATGTAGTTAAAGTTTCACTTGTTGGAATAGGTCTTGCAACATCTATTAATACTATTTCAAAAATTTTTGAAGTATTGTCAGAAAACAATATTAGTTTTCATCAAATATCTACGTCAGAAATTACTATTTCAATAGTTGTAGAAGAAACAATAGCTGAAAAAGTTGCTAGATTACTTGCTAAAAAATTTGAATTATAGGAGTAATATGAAAAAATATATATTATTATTACTATTTGTTTTTTCTTGTTCATCTATATCTGATAAAGTTACTATAGATGCAAAAGATTACAGAAGAATTAATAAGGAAACAGAATATGATTATCTATATTCTAATTTAGAAAAATCTGATTTTTATTATGATAGAGAATTTTTTAAAATACTAAATGAAATGCAGGATGAGTTTGAATCTTATGTAAAGGTAAAAGAAATATATACATTACCTGGTTTAATACTTAAAAGACTTAATGTTTCAAAAGAAAATTTAAAAAAAATGTATAATTTAGAAAAAATAAATCCTTTAGTATATAATTACTTATCTTTACTTGAATTAAAAAGAGAAGATTTTACTAATGCATATAATAATGCATGGATATCTAAAACTGCAAAACATAATTATCTTTCAGACGAGATATTTATGTATATAAATATAGTTTTTGATGAAAAAGAAATGTTTGAAGAAGTTTTAGTAAATATGGAAAATATTTATAAGGATTATCCTCTTAATAAATATAATAGATTATTATATGATTTATTATATAATTTTTCTAAAGTAAGTGAAGAAGATTTTAAAAATACTAGAAAAGAAATTAGAAAAATAAATAAGAATTTTTATCCTGAATTACAAGGATATGTTATAGAGTTGTTAATGATGTTAGATTTATTACAATCAGAATATTATTTTTCAAAGAAAGATGTTGCCTCATTAATAAAATTAAGAGATGAAATAAATAAAACTGAAATTAAAGATAAAATAGATTTAGGAAAAATAAATAATAATTTAGATTATTATATCAAAAAATTATTGGAGGAATAGTATGAAATATTCAAAAAGTTATGTTGCATTAATTACACCATTTGATAAAAATTTAAAGGTAGATGTGGAAAAAATAAAGGAGTTAGTAAACTTTCATATAGAAAATATGACTTCAGGTATAGTAGTTTGTGGAACTACTGGAGAAGCAGCAACTTTAAGTGAAGAGGAATATATTTTAGCTATTAAAACAGTTGTAGATGAAGTTAAAGGAAGAATAAAAGTTGTTGCAGGAGCAGGCTCTAATTCAACAGAAAAAGCTGTATATTTAACGAAATTATGTAAAGATTTAGGAGTACATGCTGTATTATCTGTAACACCATATTACAATAAACCAACACAAAGAGCAATAATTAATCATTATATGAAAATTGCAGAAGTTGGTATAGATGTAATTTTATATAATGTTCCATCGAGAACAGGGGTTAATATGGATGTGGAAACTACAGTTTTACTTTCAAAAGTTAAGAATATAGTTGGTATTAAAGAAGCTACAGGAAATATAGATCAGATGATAGAAATAGTTAATAGAGTAGATAAAGATTTTTCAGTAATATCTGGTGAAGATAATTTTATGCTACCTATGCAAGCTATAGGTTCATGTGGTGTAATATCTGTTACAGCAAATGCACTTCCAAAACAAGTTGCAATGCAATTTGAGTTAACAGGTGAAGAAAGATTTGATTTACATAAATTTATGTACAATATACATAAATCTATGTTTATAGAAGGTAATCCAGTAACAATTAAAGCAGCTATGAATGTTTTAGGAATATTAGAAAATGATTTTGTAAGAGAACCTTTACTTAGTTCAACTGAAGAAACTAAAAAAGAATTGATAAAACTATTTTCTAAAAAAGGATTGATATAAATATGGAATTTGAAAAATATAGTGGCTTAGGAAATGATTTTATTATAACAAAAGAAGAATTAAGTATTGAAGAAGTAGTTAAGTATTGTGAAAGAAGAAAATCTATAGGTGCAGATGGTATAATAATTTTAAAGAAAAAAGAAGAAAATTATTATATGCATTTCTATAATGCAGATGGAAGTTTAGCATCTATGTGTGGTAATGGTATAAGATGCTATGTACATTATTTATATAATCACAACTTAGTTTCAAAAGATGATGAGATACTAATAGATACATTATCAGGGATAAAAAAAATTAGAATAATTAATGATGATAAAAATGATTTTTGGGTATCTGTGGATATGAATAAAGCAATAAATACTACTGAAATAAAAGAAATAAAAGCTCTAGATAGAAAATTTGAATATATTTATACATTTACTGGTACAGATCATGTAGTTATATATATTGATAAAGAAGATTTGAATGAAGAATTTGTAATAAAATATGGGAAAAATATTGAGCAAAATAAAGAAGTATTTCCAAAAGGAACTAATGTTAACTTTGTTTATGTAAAAAATATGGACGAAGTTGAAATAATGACTTTTGAAAGAGGTGCAGGACTTACTCTAGCTTGTGGAACTGGAGCTAGTGCAGTAGGATATATTTCTAATAAATTAGGCAAAACGAATGAAAAAATTAAAGCTAAATTATTAGGTGGAAATTTAGAAATAGAATTAAAAAATGATACTATCTATATGAATGGACCAAGTGAATTGATATATAAAGGAAGTGTTGAGTAATGAAAAATATTGCTATAGTTGGTGCAACAGGTCTTGTTGGAACTACATTTTTAAAAGTTATAGAAAAAAGAAAAATAAAATTTAATAAACTATATCTATATGCTTCAAGTAGAAGTGCTGGGAAAATTATTAATTTTATGGGTAAAGATTATGAGATAATAGAACTAAAAGATGAAAATATTAAAGATGATATTGATTTTGCATTATTTTCTGCAGGAGGATCAACTTCTTTAGAATTTGCTCCTAAATTTGCTGAAAAAGGTGCTACTGTAATTGATAACTCAAGTGCATGGCGTATGGATGAAGATGTTCCTTTAATAGTTCCTGAGGCAAATATAGAAGATGCTGAAAATGTAAAAAAAGGTATAATAGCAAACCCAAATTGTTCAACTATACAAGTTATACCTGTATTAAAAGTTTTAGCAGATAAATATGGTTTAAAAAGAGTAATATATTCAACTTATCAATCAGTTTCTGGTGCTGGAGTTAAAGGTTTAGATGATTTAGAAAAAAACTTGAAAGGTGAAGAATCTACTAACTTTCCAAGCCAAATTGCATTTAATTTAATACCTCAAATAGATGTATTTTTAGATAATGGATATACTAAAGAAGAAATGAAAATGGTAAATGAAACTAGAAAGATATTACATTTACCCGATTTAAGAGTAAGTGCAACTTGTGTAAGAGTTCCTGTTAGATATTCTCATTCAGTTTCTATGAATGTTGAAATGGAAAATGCATTTGATTTAGATGAAGTTAAAGAATTACTTTCAAAATCAAATGGAGTAGTTTTAGTAGATGATGTAAAAAATAATATATACCCTATGCCTATAATGACAGAAGGAAAAGATGAAGTATTTGTGGGTAGAATAAGACGTGATGAAACTGTGGATAATGGTTTAAATTTATGGGTTGTTGCAGATAATATTAGAAAAGGTGCAGCAACTAATGCAGTTCAAATATTGGAATTATTATTAGATAAATAATTTACATAATAATAAAAGTAGTGTATAATACTATAGAAGAATTTTAAGGAGGAATATAATGAAAGCAGCAATGGAATTAAGACAAGGTAATGTATATGTAAAAGAAAATGTACCTTATTTAATTTTAAAAGCAGACAGACATCAATCAACTTCAGGTAAAAAAGCTAGGGCAGCAGAAATGAAGTTTAAAATTAAAGATTTAATTAGTGGGAAAGTACAAGAAATTACAGTTTTATCTACTGAAATGATTAATGATATCATTTTAGATAGAGCACAAATGCAATTTCTATATCAAATGGATGGGGAATTTTTCTTTATGAACCAAGAAACATTTGAACAAATGACTTTAACAGAAGATGATTTAGGAGATGCAACAGATTTTTTAGTTGATGAAATGGTAATACAAGTATTATTATATGAAGAAAGAGCAGTAGGTGTAGAACTTCCTAATACAGTGGTAAGAGAAATTACATATACTGAACCTGGATTAAAAGGAGATACTATAGGTAGAGCTACTAAACCAGCTACTATAGAAACTGGATACCAATTACAAGTTCCTTTATTCTGTAATATAGGAGATAAGATTAGAATAGATACTCGTACTGGTGAATATATGGAAAGAGCAAATTAAAGACTAGTTTATTCTAGTCTTTTTTTAATTGAATAAAATTGTAAAATAATGTATAATTAAATATACGAGTAATAAGAAATGAGGGAGTGTTTTGAGAAGAATTTTTAAGATATTTTTATTCATAATTTTCTCAATAAATATTTGGGCGGAACCTATATTGCTTGCAAGTTTTAATGCAATGAAATTAGGTGAGAATGAAAAAGACTGGATATCTATGGCAAAGATAGTATCAAAATTTGATATAGTTTCTATACAAGAAGTTATGAATGAAAAAGGTTTAAATAAATTAAGGGAAGAAGTAAAAAAATATACAAATGAAGAATGGGGATATTTAATATCAGATGTACCAGTAGGTTCAAGAGAGTATAAGGAATATTTTGGTATATTGTATAAGAAAAATAAAGTAAATAAAATAATTTCTTTAGGTACTTATCAAGATGGTAAATCTGGTTATTTCATAAGAGAACCATTCGGTGCATTAATAAAATCAAATAATTTTGATTTTGTTGTAGTTTCTGTACATTCAATTTATGGTAAAGATAAGGTAGAAAGAGAAATTGAAGCTAGTAGATATCATAAAGTATATAAATATTTCTTAGATAAATCAAAAGAGGAAGATATAATATTATTAGGAGATTTTAATCTACCAGCAAATTCTAAGGCTTTTAGATATTTTAAGGATACTTTTAAGGTTAAAGAAGCTTTAAATCCTAATAGTAATAAAACTACTATGTCTGATAGAGGACTTGCTAATTCTTATGATAACGCTTTCTTTAATAGAAATAATTTAAAAGAATATACTGGTAGATTTGGAGTATATAATTATACTAAAAATAATTATGAACAAGTAAGAAAATATATTTCAGATCATTTAGTTATATTTATGGAGTTTGAAAACGAGGGAGACTTGGATGATAAATAAAAAAGATATGAGTATTTACAAAAAAATACTTATAATTGGAATACCTGTTGCTTTGGAAAATTTGGTATATAATTTGATAAATTTTTTAGATAATTTTATGGTTGGAAAAGAAAATCCAGCTTTAGGGTTAGGTACTAATGCAGTTTCTGGACTTGGTATTTCTAATCAAATATTTTTTGTATATATAATTTCATTATTTGGATTATTTAGTGGTGCTGGTGTACTTTCAGCCCAATATTATGGAAGTAAAAATTATTCTAAAATGAATAAAATTTTAGGATTTTTATCTGTAACTTCATTAATGATATCTATTCCTTTTGTAATTATAGGATTAACAAATCCTGATATTTTATTACAATTTTATACTAAAGATCCTATGGTTTTAATACAAGCTAGAGAGTATTTCAAAATTGCTTGTTTTACATTTCCTTTAGCGGGATTAGGGTTTGTATTTAGTATGCAATTAAGAGTTATTAGTGAATCTAAGTATTCTTTTTATGCTTCTATAGTTGGATTAATTGTAAATTTATTTGGAAATCTGTTATTAATACCAAGAATAGGTGTTAAAGGAGCTGCTATAGCAACAGTAATAGCAAGATTATTTTCACTAATATATATGATATATCAAGTTAAGAAAAATAAATTCCCAATTTTATCAAGTATAAAGGAAACTCTTAGTTTTGAGTTTAAATTAGTGAAGGAAATTATAAGTATCTCATTCCCTACATTTATACATGAATTTATATGGGTATCAGGATTAACTTTTAGAACTTCAATTTATAGTAATATGGGTGCAGTTGAGTATTCATCTATAGTTATAGCATCAACAATTTCATCTATATTATTTAGTATGTTTAGTGGAGTTTCTAATGCTGCATCTGTATTAGTAGGAAATGAATTAGGAGCAAATAACTTAGATAAAGCAAAAAAAATAGCGAGCCTATGTTTTAGATTAATGATATTATTAGGAATATTTTCTGCTATAATGGTAAATATTATATCTCCTATAGTACTTAATTTAATGAAGCCTGAGGTAGAACTTGCAAGACTTACAAGACTTGTAGTATTAAGTGAAAGTTTATTATTACCATTTAAAGGATTAAATTTATTAGTTATAGTTGGAATTTTAAGAGCAGGTGGAGATATTTTCTATGCTATGATGCTTGACTTAATAAGTATGGTAGGACTTTCAGTACCTCTTACTTTATTAGGTAGATATTTACAATTACCAATAAATATTATTTATCTATTAGGTGGTAGTTCGGAATTATTTGTATTCCTACCATCAATATTAAGATACAAACAAAGAAAATGGTTAAAAAGAATAATAAGAGAATAGAGGTGATGTTATGAATTGGAAAACATTATTATCAACAAATACAAGACGTGCTAGAAGTAGAATAAAATCAAGTGATATTAGAAATGATTTTGAGAAAGATTATCACAGAGTAATATCTTCACCATCTTTTAGAAGATTACAAGATAAGACACAAGCTTTTCCTCTAGAAGAAAATGATTTTGTTAGAACAAGACTTACTCATTCACTTGAAGTTTCATCTTTTGCAAAATCTATAGCACAATCAATAGGAAAAAGAATAATAGATGATAAGTTAGATAAGGATTTTGGATATGAAGAATTAAATTCAATTTCAACTATTTTATCTTCAGCTGCTTTAATACACGATATAGGGAATCCACCTTTTGGACATTTTGGTGAAGATACTATTAGAATGTGGTTTTCAGACTTTATAGAAAAAAGAGAAGTAAAAGACTATAATGGTGAATTAAAAAAATTAAAAGATCTACTTACTCCTCAAATGATAGGAGATTTTGAAAATTATGAGGGTAATGCTCAAGCTATAAGAGTTGTATCAAAGTTACATTTTTTAGTAGATGAGTATGGAATGAATTTAACATATGCACTTTTAAATACTTTAATAAAATATCCTGTTTCTTCTGAGGATATAAATAAGGAAAGTGGAAATATTAAAGATAAAAAAATGGGATTTTTCCTTGCTGAAGAAGATGTATTTTTAGATGTAGTTAAGTCTACTGGAACATATGATGAGCAAGAAAATAAGATTTATAGACATCCATTAACTTTTTTACTTGAGGCTGCAGATGATATAGCATATATTACGGCGGATATAGAGGATGGACTTAAGAAAAAATATCTTGATTACTATAATTTAGAAAATACTTTAAAGGAATATGGTTTTGATTCAGGAGATGTATTTTATGATAGATTAATAAAATATAAAGAAGAAGGAAAGAAAAATGGATATAGAAATGTACATAGCTATGCATCTAGTAGATGGATAATTTCTATACAAGGTTTGATAATAAAAGATGTAGTTAATAATTTTATTAATAATTATACAGAAATAATGAATGGAACATATACTAGAGAATTACTTGCTGATGGAAGATCAGCTAAAATAGTAAAAATGTTAAAAGATACTGCAAGAAAATATATTTTTGAATCTAAAAGAAATAATAAAATGGAATTAACTGCAAATATAATGATAAATTTCTTATTAGATAAATTTGTAGAATCAGTGATATATTATGATACAATTTTTGAAAAAGAAAATAGTGTTCACAGTAAGTATAGAATAATATTAAGTGATAATCAAAAATATATTTATCATGTATATGCAAATGAATATGAGAAAAAAGAACGTGCTAAATTAATTACAAAAATTGAAGAAGGAAAGTTAGAAGGTAATAAAAAAGAAAGACTAGAACAAGAATATGAGAATAAAATATATAATTATAAACTATATCTAAGATTATTACTTGTTACAGATTATATATCTGGTATGACGGATTCATATATTAAAACAACTTATCAAGAATTAATGGGGATAAAATAATGGAAAAAGAACTATTATTAAAACAATTAGTTGATATAGGTATTACAGAAATTGAAGCAAAAATTTATTTGCATCTATTAAAAAAACCAGGAGAAAATCCAACTCAAGTTTCAAAAGAAGTAGATATTTCAAGAAGTATTTCATACAAATATATGCAAAAAATGGAAGAAAAAGGGATGCTTAAACTTATTCCAGCTCAGGATGATTCTAAAAATTACGTAGTAATTAATCCTAATATATATTTTGCAGAATATGAAAAAAATTTTTTGAATAATATTAATAGTTTGAAATTTACCTTAGATAGCATGTATAATAAGTATAATAGAGAAGGTATGTATCTTTTTGATAGAATTGATAATTTAACATATAAGGTAATTGATTTAATTAATAGCGCAGAAAATATTATTGTAGTTATTGGTAATATATATGATGAAGTTATAAGAGAAAAATTAAAAAAAATAGAAGAAAAATCAATATTAGTATATATTTTAGAAGATATAAGTAGAGATGAATTTATTATTATTAAAGATAATGTTGAAATGGTACTTAAAGATAATCTTAATATGATATATACTAAAAACAGTTTACTAATAAATCAAATTAGTAAAAGAATTAAAATGGAAATGGAGAAAAAAAAATAATGTTTTTTATAGTAATAGTAACATTACTTGTTTTAAGTTTAATTATATTTTTACATGAATTTGGACATTTTTATACTGCAAAAAAATTTAATATGCCAGTATCTGAATTTTCTATAGGTATGGGGCCTTTAATTTATAGTAAATTAAAAAATGGAACACAATATAGTTTAAGAGCTGTACCTATAGGTGGTTATGTCTTAATTGATGGTATGGTTGAAGCAAGTAAAGAAGATAAAGAATTTAAAGATTATACTGATGAAGAGATTATAGAATATAATTCAAAAGGCTTTATGTCACACTCAAAGTTGGAGAAAATTATAGTTTTACTTGCAGGAGTAATAATGAATTTTATTACAGCATTAATAGCTTTTGTAATATTAATGTTAATAACAGGTCAGCCAATAATTAATGCTTTCTATATGTTTGCTAAAGTATTTGGTGCAACATTTATGGGACTAAAGATGTTATTAACTGGAGCAGCTAAAGCTAAGGAAATGGTTGGTCCAGTGGGATTACCACTAGTTTTTGCAGAACAAATTAAAACGCAAGGTTATTTAGTTCTAATTCCATTATTTTCTTTATTATCAATAAATATTGGTATACTTAATTTATTACCTATACCAGCTTTAGATGGTGGACGTATAATATTTGTTCTATTAGAATTTTTTGGTATTAAATTAAATAAAAAATTAGAAGAAAGAATACACACTATAGGAATGATATTATTGTTATTACTTATGGTATTTGTTCTATTTAACGATGTAAAAAAATATATATTTTAGGGGATTAAAATGAATATAGTATTATTTCAACCAGAAATGCCATATAATACTGGTAATATAGGAAGAAGTTGTGTTATTACGAATACAACATTACATTTAATAAAACCTTTGGGTTTTGAAATTGATGATAAACAAGTAAAAAGATCAGGACTTGATTATTGGAAATATGTAGATTTGAAAATTTGGGATTCATTTGAAGAGTTTTTAGCTAACAAAGGAGAAGGCAAAATATATTTTGCTACTACTAAAACTAATCAAAAATATACTGATGTTACTTTTGGTAAGAATGATTACATAATGTTTGGACCTGAATCACGTGGTATACCCGAAGAAATTCTTAATAAATATAAAGACCAAAATATTACTATTCCTATGCTTAAAATAGGTAGATCATTAAACTTATCTAATTCGGCAGTAATAATACTTTATGAAGCATTAAGGCAGCAAAATTTTGAATTTGATATGGATGAAAATAGAGTTGATGAAATTAGAACAGAACTTACTATTAAAGGAGCCACTCATAAGTGATACATATAGTTGCAGCCGTAGGTAAGAATCAAGAAATAGGCAAAGAAAATAGAATGCTTTGGAATTGCCCTGAGGATTTAAAATTTTTTAGAGAGTTAACTTTAAACAATAAAATATTTATGGGTAGGAATACTTTTGAATCTATAGGTAAACCTTTAGATTTTAGAGAAAATTATGTGATAAGTAAAACATTGAAAAATATACAAGGAATAAATATTATTGATAATATTGAATATATATTATTAAATTACTTAAATAGTGATGAAATAATTTATGTTATAGGTGGAGGAAGTATATATAGCCAATTGATAGACTATGCAGAAAAAATATATATATCAAAAATTGATGAAGAATATTTAGATGCTGATACTTACTTTCCAAAAATAGATGAAAAAAAATATAATAAACAAGAAATAATATATAATACATTTAAATTGTATATATATACAAGGAGGACTAATGAATAATTTCTACATTACAACGCCAATTTATTATCCTAATGCTAAACCACATATAGGTACAGCATATACAACAGTTATTTGTGATGTTGTTGCAAGATACAATAGATTAAAAGGTAAAAATGTTAGGTTTATAACAGGAACAGATGAACATGGACAAAAAATACAAGAATCAGCTGAAAAAAATAATGTAACTCCTCAAGAGTGGGTAGATAAAATGAAAGAAGATTTTGTTAAGTTATGGGAAGTGCTTAATATTGATTATTCAGAATTCGTAAGAACTACTAGCTTAAAACATGAATTTACTGTAGGAGACATAATAAAAAAAGTATATGAAAATGGAGATATTTATAGTGGGGAATATATAGGTAAATATTCTGTTAGTGAAGAAACTTTTGTTACTGAATCTCAATTAGTTGATGGACTATATATGGGTAAACCAGTTATAGATATGAAAGAAAAATCATTCTTTTTTAAATTGTCTAAATATGAAGATAAATTATTAAAATTTTACGAAGAAAATCCAGAATTTATTAAGCCAACAAATAGAAAAAATGAAGTTATATCTTTTATAAAACAAGGATTACAAGATCTTTCTATATCAAGAACTACTTTCAATTGGGGTATCCCTTTAGAATTAGAAAAAGGTCATATAGTTTATGTTTGGTTTGATGCATTAAATTCATACCTTACAGGTGCAGGATACAATAGTGAAAATTTTGATGTATATTGGAATAATTCTGAGGTAGTTCATATGGTAGGTAAGGATATACTGAGATTCCATGCAATTATTTGGCCTGCAATGCTTATGGCAGCAGGAATTAAATTGCCTACTACTTTAGCAGTGCATGGTTGGTGGACTAAAGATGGTCAAAAAATGTCTAAATCATTGGGGAATGTTGTAGATCCTATAGATGAAGTAAATAAATATGGATTAGACCAATTTAGATATTTCTTATTAAGAGAGGCAACTTTTGGTCAAGATGCAGATTACTCTAATTCTGCAGTTATACAAAGAATAAATTCAGATTTAGCTAATGACTTAGGTAATTTATTAAATAGAGTTATTGGAATGCAAAATAAATATTTCGATTCCATAGTTTATGGTATTGATAAATTAAATGATTTAGATAATGAGATAATTAAATTATGGGAAGAGACTTTAATTAATGTTGATAATTACTATAATGAATATAATTTTTCTGAAATGTTAAAAACAATATGGAAATTTATTTCAAGATTAAATAAATATATAGATGAATCTGAACCATGGACTTTATTTAAAAACAATGATACAGATAGACTTAAAACAGTCTTATATAACTTAATAGATGGAATATATAAAATAGCGGTATTAATTTCACCTATTATGCCGGATTCTGCTAATAAGATTTTAGAACAATTATCAATAGAAAATAAAGATATTTTATTAGATGATATAAAAGATTTGGCTATTTATCCTGTAAATAATAAGTTAAATAAGGCTGAAGTTTTATTTCCAAGAATAGAATTACCTAAGTCTGAATTTGAAGAAAATTTAGTAATTAATAACCCTATTAATATAGAAAAATTTAATGAAATTGATATAAGGGTTGTCGAAATAAAGAAAGTTGAAAGAGTGACTGAAAATACAGCATTACTTAGATTTATTGTAGATACTGGAACTGAATTGAGACAAATAGTATCTGGTATTGCAAGACATTATAAAGATGAACAAAGTTTAGTAGGTAAAAAAGTTATAGCTGTCTTGAATTTAGAACCAGTTGAGATTAAAGGAATACTTTCTCAAGGTATGTTACTAACTACTGCTGAGAAGAAAAAGGTCTCTTTAGTATTAATTGATGATGCAGTCAAAGTTTCAACTAGTATAAAATAGGAGTATTGATGAATAAAAATAAAATACTAAAAGAAATTTCTGTAATACTTATTTTTTCTTTGTTAATTGTATTGGTATTTCAATATAAAAAGTGGAGTTTTGATAGTAAAACTTTTGACTATATAGAAGATGGTATAGTAAGTATATATAAGGAAGATAATGAATCTACTTTGAAAAATTTTGAAAAAGCTTTTATAGGAAATGATGAAAATATATTTGAAGTAATTAATTATTTAGGTGATGAAGAGATACTAGATAAATTTTATGAAAATAAAACAGGTAAATCTAATGGATATGCTGAGTATAGAGAAGCTACTTTATTAATTTTTAGTAATAAGCTTGAGCAAGCTATAGATAAATTAAAAGAGGCTGCATCATTTGGCAATGTAGGAGCGACTTCATTTTTAGCTACATATCTTTATTCTTTAAAGAGATATACTGAGGCATTTGAATATTTTGAAATGGCATATAATCAAAATAATTATACTGTTTATCCAAACTATAAAGATATGAGAGATCATTTAGAAGAATTTAAAAAAATGGAAGAGTTGTATATTAAATACAATCAGAATAAGATACAGGATTATGAAAGATATGCTTTAGGTAAATTTTTATTAGATAGAGATGATGTAGGAGAAGCGTATAAGATTCTAAAACCATTTTTAGAAGAAAATAACAATGATGCTTTATTTGCTAAAGCGAGTTTTCTAGAAATGGAGGGAGAAGTAGAAAATGCAATAAAAATTTATAGAGATCTATACATTAATCATAAATATGCTAGGGCAGCAATAAAATTAGTTGAAAATTCTGATTTAACAACAAAAAATAAAAGAGAAAAAGCTATAGAAATTCTTGATGAGATTAAAGAAAGTAATAAAGATATTCAATTTATGAAAGCAAATTTATTATATGAAAATGATGATTGGAAAAAAGCTAAAGAAATTTATGATGATTTAGTATTATCAGATTATGTTCCAGCATATAGTAAATTAGGGGAATATTATGAAAATAGTGATGAAATTAATAAAGCTTTAGAAATGTATAAGAAAAGTTTTGAAAATGGTAATTTAAATGCTATACTTAGCTATCACTCTTTATTAAAAAATCTTGCCATTACAACTGGAAGAGATGTAGATATAAGAAACTATAAAGATGAATTAAAAATTGCTTCAAAACTTGGACTTGGTGCTGCAAGTTATGAAATTGCTGTATTAACTAATGATAGTTATGAAAGAAAAAAATATGCAATAATTGCTTTATCTCAAGAAGAGTTAAAATCTTTAGAATTATTAGTAGATTTAGCTAATAAAAATGGTGATAAAGAAAAAATTATGGTTTATACAAATATATTAATAAATAATAAATAAAAAGGAGATAATTATGAAAAAAATAATTTTAATATTAATGATGTTTTTAACTTTTTCTTGTTTTTCAGCAGAGAAAAATAAAGTAGGGGTAATAAATGCTACAAATTATGAAAGTACTGTTAAAAAGGAAAATCAAATAGTAGTCTATGCTGCTGCATGTTGTCCTCATTGTCAAGTTGAGTTAGAAAATTTAAGTAAATTACAAGATAAATTAAAAGATACAAAAATTACTGTAATTTTTTATCCTTTTATTTCATCTGATAATGGTTTAGTTGACTATGAAAAAGAAACTTTAGAATTTATAAATGAAAAAAAATATAATTTTGAATACTATTTAGATAAAGATAGAGAAGTAATGCAAAAATTAAATATTAAATCAATACCTGCTGTAGGTATAGTAAAAGATGGAGAATACTTAAAAGAGGTAAATGAAGAAGATGTTTCTATGGAAAAAATATTAGAAGTATTTGGAGGATAAATGTTAAGTAAGATACCATTAATAATTGATACAGATCCGGGAATAGATGATGCAGCAGCACTAATTTGTGCTATTAATAGTAATGATAAATTAGATATTAAATTAATAACTACAGTATTTGGAAATGTATCATTAGAAAAAACTACTAATAATGCACTTAAGATATTAGAATTTATAGGTAAAGATATTCCTGTTGCAAAAGGATCTAAAAAAGGTATTCTTTTTGAAGGAATAGATGCATCAGAAGTACATGGTGATTCTGGTATGGATGGATATGTATTTAAAGAACCAAAAATTAAAGCTCTAGAAATACATGCTATAGAAGCTATGAGAAATGTTATTTTAAATACAGAGGATAAAATAACTATAGCTACTTTGGGTTCTTTGACTAATGTTGCCCTTTTATTATTAGTTTATCCTGAAGTTAAAAATAAAATTAGAGAAATAGTAATAATGGGTGGGAGTTTAACAGGTGGAAACACAACAACAGGAGCGGAGTTTAATATATATAATGACCCTCACGCTGCAAAGATAGTTTTTGATTCAGGTATAGAATTAACTGTACTAAGTTTAGATATTACTAGAAGATGTCTTATTTCAAATGAAAAATTAAATATATTAAAAAATGGTACTGAGGTATCTAAAATGTGTTATGCTTTATTTGAAAATTATAGAAGTGAAGGTATAGAAAAAGGATTAATGATGCATGATTCTACTGTTATAGCTTATTTAACTAATAAAGAAATGTTTACATACGAATATAAATATATAGATGTAATATTAGAAGGTAGTGCTGTTGGGACATTAGTTGCTGATTATTATACAAATATTTTTTCTAATAAGGTGAAAAATGTTAAATATGTTGTAGATGTTAATGAAAAAGTTTTTGAAGAATGGTTAATTGATAAACTAAAATAAAAAAGTCTGTGTGAACAGACTTTTTATAATTTTATAGTTTTTATTACATCTTTTAAAACTTTTTTTGTGTTTTCTAATTTTTCTTTTTCACTGTCTTCAAATTCTGGACATATTTTTAGATGTTGACCATTTCTACCAACAACATTTGGAACAGAATAATATACATCTTCTAATTGGTTGTATGTTGATATTGTTAAAATACAATTTTCATCTCTTAGGACTGCTTCAACTATTCTTCTTATTGCCATTCCTATAGCATAGTTTGTATATCCTTTTCTAGATATAATTTCATATGCAGCATCTCTAACTTTATGATGTATTTTTTCTTTTAATTCAGCAGCATTTTTAGCCTCTCTTGCGCAAAAATCATCAAAGCTTAATGGACCAATATTAGCAGAAGACCAAACAGGGAATTCTGAATCTCCATGTTCACCTATTATATATGCATGTATGTTTCTAGCATCAAGATCAAATTCTTCAGCAAGATAATATCTTAATCTTGAAGTATCAAGTACAGTTCCAGTTCCTATAACTTTATGTGAAGGTAATCCTGATAACTTATATGCAACCCATGTTAATATATCTACTGGATTTGATGCTATTATTAAAACTGTATTAGGTGAGTAACGTGTTACTTGAGGTATAATAGTTTTAAAAATTTCTACATTTTTATGAACTAAGTCTAATCTAGTTTCGCCTGGCTTCTGATTAGCACCAGCAGTTACTATTACTATATCTGAATCCTGTGTATCTTTATAATCACCAGAAATAATATCACAAGTTTTAATGAATGCGGCACCATGTGCTATATCTAAAACTTCTCCTTTTGCTTTTTCTTTATTCACGTCTACTAAAACAACATGTGAAGCTAATCCAGATAAAACTATGGATAAAGTAGTAGCTGAACCAACAAATCCTGCACCTATAATAGATACTTTTGTAGTTTTTTTCATTGTATTTCCTCCTAATTTAATTTTTCTAAAATATTGTTTGGTATATTGAAGTTTGAATATATGTTTTGTACATCTTCATTATCTTCTAAAGCTTCATATAGATTCATGATAGATTTTGCAACATCAATATCATTAATTTCTATTTCATTTTTTGGGTACATTCCTATTTCAGATTCTATAGGGATGAATCCTAAATCTTTTAATTTGTTTAATACATCTTCCATATCCTTATCTTTAGTAAGAACTATATATTCATTTTCTTTTTCAATAACATCTAAAGCACCAACTAATATAGAATTTTCTAATAATTTTTCAAAACTAATATCTTTATTAAAAATTAGTATTCCTCTTCTGTCAAACATAAATGATACAGAACCATCAGAACCTAGATTTCCTTCATTCCTTGAAAAATTCATTCTAACTGAACCGGCACTTCTATTCTTATTATCTGTTACTACATCAACTATGAATGCAACACCAGATGCTCCGTAACCTTCATAACGTATTTCAATGTATTCTACACCTTCTAATTCACCAGTTCCTTTTTTTATAGCCTTATCTATTACATCTTTTGAAACGTTTGCAGCTTTAGCTTTATCAATTGCTAATCTTAATCTTGGATTAAAGTCTGGATTTCCACCACCTATTCTTGCTGCAACTGTAATTTCTTTTCCAAGTCTTGTGAATAATTTTCCGCGAATTTTGTCTTGTCTACCTTTTCTATGTTGAATATTTGCCCATTTACTATGTCCAGCCATATTAAAGTTCCCTTCATTTTTTATTAGATTATACCATATTTTTATTTATTTCTTCAAGTTGTATAAATATTAATAAATGTGATATAATCAAGTATAGAAAAGAGGTGTAATATGAGGGTAATAGGAATAGATCCTGGTACAGCAATAATAGGGTATTCAATAGTTGATTTCAACAAAGGCAAGACAGAATTAATAGATTATGGTTGTATATATACTGATAAAGACTTATCTATGCCAGTAAGACTTGAACAGATATTTTTTAAACTAGAAACATTATTTAATATGTATAAACCAGATCATATGGCTATAGAAGAGTTGTTTTTTTTCAAAAACCAAAAAACAATAATTACTGTAGCTCAAGCTAGAGGAGTAATAGTAGCTAAGGCACAAATATCTGGAATAGAAATTTTTAATTATACACCTTTACAGGTTAAAACAGGGATAACTGGTTATGGTAGAGCAGAAAAAAAACAAGTACAAGAAATGATAAAAATATTACTGAAATTAGATGAAATTCCAAAACCTGATGATGCAGCAGATGCTATAGCTATTGCAATTAATCATATTAATACTATAAGGGGTGTTGGGGCTTTATTAAACAACCCTAGGGATAGGGTGAATAAAGTTACTGAGATTATGGAAAAGACTAAACTTAAGAATAAAAATGTAATAAGTATAGAGGATTATAAAAATATATTGAAAAAAAAGAAATGAGGAAAAATGAAAGAACTAATTAATATAAAAAATGAGATAGATAAATATAATAACATAGTGCTTTCTGCACATGTAAACCCAGATGGTGATGCATTTGGTGCATTATTTGCATTTAAGTTTATGATAGAAAAATATAATTCTAATAAAAAAGTTGATATAGTAATGCAATTTGAAATTCCTAAATTTATGAAAAAATTTGATGAAAGCAAGTTAATTAAAGATAATTATAGTGATGATGTTGAATTGGTTATTATGCTTGATACTGCAAATATAGATAGAGCAGCAATAGATAATAGAATTTTTGAGATTGCAAAACAAACAATAAATATAGATCATCATGTAAGCAACACTAAATATTTAAATATTAATTATGTAGAAGATATTTCATCGGCTAGTGAGTTATTATATAAGTTTTTAGATATATTTAATATAGAATTAGATGAACAAATAGCCAAGTTTATGTATTTAGGAATAATAAATGATACTGGTAATTTTAGACATTCTAATGTAAAAGAAAGCACTTTTAATGTTGCTGCAAATCTTGTAAAAGTTGGAGTAGATATAAGAAAAATAAATAATATACTATTTTCTAAATCTAGAGAAAAGGTTAAAGTATTTGGTAAAGCTTTAATTGAGTATAAATATTTAGAAGACATAAATTTTGCTTACTTATATATCTCACAAAATGACATGAAAGAACTTGGAGTTACTGAAGAAGATACAGATGGTATTTCTGAATTATTATTAAGTATAGAAGATGTTGATGTATCACTTTTTGTAAGGGAAGATAGTGAAAAAATGTTAAAGGGTAGTTTTAGATCAAAAAATGTTAATGTAAATAAGATTGCTTCTAATTTTAATGGTGGAGGTCATGTATTAGCTGCAGGATTTAAATTTAATGGTAGTTTTGATGAAATAATAGAAAAAGTGATATCAGAATTGAGAGGTTTAAAATGATAAAAAAATTTATTACTATTTCTATAGTTATTTTTTCTTTATCTTGCTCTGCGGTTACCCCTTTATCCAAATATCATATAAAAGAAATTGCAAGTATAGCCTCAAAAAGGATTTTTAGTGAATCCTTTGATAAGGTTCAATATAAAGATATGAGAATATATAAAAAGGGATACGGTACTTGGTATATAAGTGCATATGGGGACTATGGTATATATTTATTGGAAATTGATGAAGATGGAAATGTTATGAAATTTTTAAAAAATGAATATAGTGAATAATACTGAGATAGCTCAGTATTTTTTTCTTTGGAAAACTATTGACAAATATTTTTTGTTTTTGGTATAATTTTAAAAATTACGGTGAATTCTAAGTAGGACTGTAATTAATAAGGAGGAAAAATTATGTCAATTAGAAAAATTATTCAAGTTGATGAAAAAGTGCCAGCTAAATTATTAGTGCCACTAAGTTTACAACACACTTTTGCAATGTTTGGTGCCTCAGTGCTAGTACCTATTATTTTTGGAATTGATACAGGTATAGTATTGCTGATGAATGGTATTGGTACATTGCTTTTTATTTTAATTACAAAAGGGAAAGCACCAGCTTATCTAGGTTCAAGTTTTGCTTTCTTGGCACCAGCAGGTATGGTTATAGCTAATATGAGTTATGAATATGCTTTAGGTGGTTTTGTTTTTGTAGGTCTTGTAGGATGTATACTTGCAGGAATAATATATAAATTCGGGACATCTTGGATTAATATAATATTACCACCTGCTGCTATGGGATCTGTGGTTGCATTAATAGGTTTTGAACTTGCAAGAATAACAATAACTGGAGGTAAAATTGGAGCTAATATTATGACAGATACTTCTACTTTAAATGATAAAATAGTATTTGGGGTAACTTTAACATTTGCTATATTAGGTTCAGTATTATTTAGAAAGTTTTTTGCTACCATACCTATACTTATTGCAATAATAGTAGGATATGTAACTTCAATATATTTAGGAATGGTTGACTTTTCAACAGTTACAAACACAGCTTTATTTACAATACCTAAATTTCAAGTTGCAAAATTTAATTTTACTGCAATATTAACAATGCTTCCTGTAATATTTGTAATAGTTTCAGAACATATATCTCATCAAGTTGTTACAAGTAGAATTATAAATAGGGATTTAATTAAAGATCCAGGATTACATAAAAGTTTATTTGCAGATAATTTTTCAACTATGTTATCAGGTTTTGTTGGAGGAGTACCAACAACAACTTATGGTGAAAATATAGGAGTTATGGCAATAACAGGAGTATATAGTGTACAAGTAATAAAAGGTGCTGCTATTATTTCAATATTTATGGCCTTTGTAGGACCTTTTTCTGCATTAATACAATCTATACCAGGAAATGTTATAGGAGGAGTTACTTTCTTACTATATGGTATGATAGGATCATCAGGGTTAAGATTATTAGTTGAAGAAAAAGTAAACTTTAATAAACCGCAAAATTTAATACTTACATCAGTTACTTTTATTGCTGGATTATCTGGTTTACAAATACAATTATTTGATATTACTTTCCAAGGTATGAATTTAGCAGCGATAATAGGAATATTAATTAGTTTATTATTCTATGTATTTGATAAATTTAATATAATGAATGAAAAATGGAATGAAGAAGTAGAAATATAACTAATAATATATATTATGAGAGAAAGATAAAGATATAAATTTATCTTTCTTTTTATTTACATAAAAAAAAATATATGATATAATATTTTTGTAAGCAAATACTTTTGCTATCAAAATATTTGGAGGTCAAAGTAAATGAAAAGATTATTATTGTTAATTACAGTATTAGTAACAAACTTAATTTTTGGAAGTGGTGTAGTAAATGTATATACATCTAGACATTATGATTCTGATAAATCAATTTATTTAGAATTTGAAAGACAAACAGGGATAAAAGTGAATGTTGTTCAAAATAATGACGTTTCAGCATTAATTAAAAGATTAGAATTAGAAGGTAAATCTACAGATGCTGATGTTTTTATTACTGTAGGTGTAGGAGATCTTTATACAGCTAAAATGAAAAATTTATTACAACCTATTACTTCAAGAAAAGTATTAGATAATGTACCAGCTAATTTTAGAGATAAAAGTAATAATTGGGTTGGATTAACATATAGAGCTCGTATTTTAGTATATAATCCAGAAAAAGTAAATGTTAAAGAACTATCAACTTATGAAGCACTTACAGATAAAAAATGGGATAATAGAATACTTACAAGAAGTTCTTCAAGTTCATATAATAAACATTTAATTTCATTTATGATAGCAAAAAAAGGTGAAAAATCTGCAACTGAATGGGCTAAAGGCTTAGTAGAAAACTTTGCAAGAAGTCCTAAAGGTAATGATAGAGATCAAGCTAAATCTGTATTAGCAGGTGTTGGTGATATAGCTATTATGAATAGTTACTATATGGGTAAAATGACTGATTCTAAAGATCCTCTTGAAAGAGAAGTTGCTTCAAAATTAAAAATATTTTTCCCTAATCAAAAAGATGGTGGAACACACATTAATCTTTCTGGGGCAGGAATTACAAAATATAGTAAAAATAAAGAAAATGCAGTTAAATTTGTAGAATTTTTAACTGATAAATATGCACAAATGGTTTATTCATATGAAAATTATGAATATCCTGTAAATCCAAAAACAGAAATAAGTCCAGTAGTTAAATCATGGGGAACATTTAAACCATCTAAAATAGATTTTGATAAAATTGGTCAAAATTTAGAAAAAGCAAAATTTGTTGCGGATAGTGCAAATTGGAAATAAAAAAAATTGATGTTTGGAAAATACTATCATATATTTTAATAGGGCTAATAATTAGCCCTATAATATATATATTTATAAATAGTTTTAAACCTAATAGTGAGTTAACTAATCATATATTTGATTTTCTATTAAAAGAATATATTATTAATACCACATTAATACTAATACCTACAGTAATATTTACTTTAATTATAGGTTTTGGTTTAGCATATTTTGAAACATTTTATGAATATAAATTTAGAAGTTTTTTTAGATATACGAATTTTCTATCATTTGCTATACCCAGTTATTTATTTGCATATATTTATGTTGATTTTTTAACAGGTCCCTTACATTTATTTCTTGGCAAATATGGATTTAATGTATATATTGATATTGCTAATATTAAAGGAGTTATTTTTATACTAAGTATATCTTTTTACCCTTATGTATATATTACTACAAGAGCGTATATGAAAAGAATTTCTATGGATTTAATTTATTCATCTAAACTACTAGGACAAAGTAATTTTCAAACTTTATATAATATAATATTACCATTATCAAGACCTGCTATAATTACAGGGATTATGTTGGTTATTATGGAAACTCTTAATGCTTTTGGTGTGCCATATTTTTTTGGTATTAGAGTTTTTAGTACAGGAATTTATGACAGTTGGATTAATAATTATGATTTAGATGGCGCCAATAAACTATCTTTAATTTTAATTATTGTAGTACTTCTGTTTCTATTTATAGAAAAATTAAGTAGGAGAAAAATAAAATATGTATTTAATAAAAACACAAAAATAAAAAGAAAAAAATTGATAGGTATTAAACATATATTAGTTTTATTATTCTTTTTTTCAGTATTTTTATTTACTTTATTTTTCCCGATATTATATATATTTAGATGGATGTATTTATCTATAGGTTATGTATATTTTTCAGATATATTAATTAATACCAAAAATACATTGGGTATATTAATGTATTCATCTTTTTTTGTCTTATTTATAGCAATTTATTTAACAAATACAAATAGACTTGATAAGAAAAAATGGATAATTAATAAACTTAGTTCTATTGGTTATTCTATACCGGGTTCAGTAATAGCGGTAGGTTTTTTATCTATATTTATTAGTATAGATTTATTGTTAATAAAATTAGGAATTACAGAGAGTATGACTCTTATAAAAAGTCCTATTATAATAATATTTGCATATACTACTAGATTTTTATCACTATCATATAATCCTATTGAATCAAGTATAGAAAAAAATGGTAATAGTTTACATGAAAGTTCAAGATTATTAGGAATGAATAGATTGAATACATTTTTTAAAGTTGATATATTTATGCAAAAAACAGCTATTATTTCTTCTTTCTTATTATTATCAATAGAAATAATAAAAGAAATGCCACTAGCATCTATGCTTTTAAGTAACAATACACTTTCAATACAAATGAAAAATTATGCAAGTGATGAAGAATTAGTGTTGGTTGGTTTTCCAGCTTTAGTTTTAATATCAATAACACTATTTTTAATTAGTGTATATAATTATATAGATATGAAGGGAGAGGAATAGTTTGAAATTTTTAGAATTTAATAATGTAAGTTTCTCTTATGAAAAAGATCTTATAATCGATAATTATTCTTTTTCTATGGATAAATCAGAAATACTTATGATTAAAGGTAAGTCAGGTATAGGGAAATCTACACTTTTAAGGTTGATATCTGGTTTAGAAAAAATTAAAACTGGTACAATATTTTTAGATGGTGTGAATATAACTAATGAAAAAATAGAAAAAAGGAATATAGGGTATTTATTTCAAGAATTTGCCTTATTTCCACACTTAGATGTATTTCAAAATATTTCATTTGGATTAAATAAATTAAGTAAAAAAGAAAAAGAAGAAAAAGTTTTAGAAATGCTTGATTTAATTGAATTAAAAGGTTATGAAAAAAGATATCCCCATGAACTATCTGGTGGGGAAAAACAAAGAGTTGCATTAGCAAGATCTCTTGCAGTTATGCCAAAGTTATTATTATTAGATGAACCATTTTCATCATTAAATATAGAGCTTAGAGAAAAGCTAAGACTGGAACTTAAAGAAATACTTAAAAAAGTAGGAATTACAACTATTATTGTAAGTCATGATTTAGATGATAGTACTATAGCAGATAGAGTTATTAATATGAGGTAGAAGCAATGCTTCTACCTTTGTTTTTTTCAATATTTGAAAATCACTTTCAATAAAAATTGATTTTTTTGAAAATCAAGGTATAATATATTATACAAAAATAGTAAAGGTGGTGAATGTGATGGTAGACTTATCTAAATTATCAACAGAAAAGAATAACGAAAATAGTAAAGATATTGAGTTACAAGATAGTTATGAAATAGTAAGAAGGATAAATGAAGAAGATAAGAAAGTTGCTTATTGTGTTGAAAAAGCACTTCCTTCTATAGCTAAATTAGTTGATGAGATAGTTTTAAGAACTGCTCCTACTACAAGGATAATATATATAGGAGCAGGGACATCTGGAAGGTTAGGCGTTTTAGATGCCTCGGAATGCCCGCCAACTTATGGAGTTGATTTTGAAGTAGTTCAAGGTTTAATTGCTGGTGGTAAAGATGCTATGTTTAAAGCAAAAGAAAATGTTGAAGATAGCCCTGAACAAGGCAGAAAAGATCTTGAAGAAATAAAATTAACTAAAGATGATGTTGTTATTGGTATAACAGCTTCAGGAAGGACACCTTATGTACTTGGTGCTGTTAAATATGCAAGAGAAGTTGGTGCACTAACAGGAAGTATTACTTGTTCTGAAGATTCAGAACTTTCTAGAAATGTTGATATACCTATAGAGGTTGTAGTAGGAGCTGAAATAGTTACTGGTTCAACTAGAATGAAATCAGGAACTGCACAGAAATTAGTTCTAAATATGATATCTACAAGTGTAATGATTAAAAGAGGAAAAGTTTTTTCAGGGTATATGGTCGATGTTAAAACTTCAAATTTAAAATTAATTGAAAGAGCAAAAAGAATTCTAATGAATACAACTAATATAAGTTATGAAGAAGCTGGAATTTATTTAGAAAAATCAGGTATGAGTGTTAAGGTTGCGATAGCAATGATATTATTAAAAATTGAGAAAGAGGATGCAGAAAAGAAACTTGAACAATACAAGTTTAATGTTGCGCAATTGATACATGAGTTTACTAGTAAAGATTAGAGAAAATAAAAATTTTACGTCAAGTGAAACTGATATATCAAAATACTTGATGGAAAATTATAAAAAGATAAAGAATTTAGATGCAAAAAAAATTGCTTCTGACACTTATACAAGCATTTCAGCTGTAACTAGAACTTGTAAAAAAATAGGATTGTCAGGATTTCAAGAATTTAAGATATCTCTGATAGAAGAGTTGGCAAATTTAGAAGAAAATAAGTTAGAATTTGAAAATGTAGATATTGAAAGAAATAATGATACTAAAATGATAATTGAAAAATTAAACAAACTTAGTATTAGTTCTTTAAGAGAAACTAAATTATTACAAGATGCAGTAATGATAGATAAAGTAGTAGATCTAATAAGAAGTAAAAAAGTTATTGATTTTTATGGAGTTGGAGCATCTCATATAGTGTGTTTAGATGCACAGTATAAGTTTATGAGAATAGGTAAAGTTTGTAATGCATTTGGTCCTTATGATTTACAGCATATACAGGCAATAAACAGTACTAGTGATAATCTTGCAATAATAATATCTTATTCAGGTATGACTGAAGATATAGTTAAAATTAGTGAAGTATTAAAAAATAGAGGAATAGAGACTATATCTATTACTAAATATGGAAGTAATGAAGTTGCATCAAGAGCAAATCATAATCTATATGTAACATCTAGAGAAGCATTAAAAAGAAGTGCTGCAATATATTCAAGAATTTCAATGCTAAATTTAATAGATGTTATTTATTTGAAATATTCAAATATGAATTTTGATGAAGTAAGTACTAAAATTAATGAAACAAAAATAAAAAAAATAAAAGAAAAATAAGAATGGAGTGAAATGTATGGATGCTAAAAAAGTCGCAAAAGAAATCTTTGATGCCCTTGGTGGAAAAGATAATATTTTAAGTAATGCAGTTTGCATGACTAGATTAAGAGTTGGAACAAAACAAGAAGTTAATGTAGAAGCTCTTAAAAAAATTGATGGAGTATTAAGTGTTGTTGAAGCTGATACTTTACAAATAGTTTTAGGACCAGGAAAAGTTAATATGGTAGGTGATGAATTTACTAAATTAACTGGTATACCTTTAGGATTTGCTGATGTTAAAGACGTAGCTAATGAAAATAAAAAGGTAAATAAAGCTAAACATAATGGTCCAGTACAACAATTTTTACAAAAAATTGCAAATATATTTGTTCCATTATTACCTGGAATTATTGCTGCAGGATTGATCTTAGGATTATCTAATGTAGTAAATGTTACAACTAAAGGAGCATTTGCAGGGCAATGGTGGTTTGCTGCTATTAAAACTATAGGATTTGGTATGTTTACATACTTAGCTATTTATGTTGGAATGAATTCTGCAAAAGAATTTGGTGGAACAGCTATTTTAGGTGGAATTATTGGAGCTTTATTTGTTGGTAATGCTGCACATCCATTACTTGCAAAGATTAATGATGTACCAATGAATTTACCAATAGTTGATAAACCTTTCTCACCTGGTATTGGTGGATTACTTGCTTCTTTATTTATGGGAATTATAGTTGCTAAATTAGAAAGAAGTATAAGAAAAGTTATGCCTACAATGTTAGACACATTCTTTACACCATTATTTACATTATTAATAAGTGTTTTCGTTGCTATTTTAGTAATACAACCAGTAGGAACATTTGTAACTAAAGCAATATTTACTGTATTAGATGTAGTTTATAATAAATTTGGTATAGCAGGTGGATATATCTTGTCAGCTGGATTCTTACCATTAGTATCAGTTGGATTACACCAAGCATTAACACCAATACACGTATTATTAAACAGCCCTGATGGACCAACTCAAGGAATTAACTACTTATTACCTATATTAATGATGGCAGGTGGAGGACAAGTTGGAGCAGGACTTGCAATTTACTTTAAAACTAAAAATAAAAAACTTAAAACACTTACAAGAGACGCATTACCAGTTGGTATATTAGGTATAGGAGAACCATTAATGTATGCAGTTACACTTCCTTTAGGTAAACCATTCATTACAGCTTGTTTAGGTGCAGGTTTTGGAGGATTATTAGCATCATTATTCAAAGTTGGTACTATAACTCAAGGTGTTTCAGGATTATTTGGATTATTAATAGTTAAACCAGGAACATGGCATTTCTACTTAATAGCAATGATAGGTGCATATATAGGTGGATTTGTATTAACATATTTCTTTGGAGTAGATGAAGAAAGAATAGAAGAAATTTACGGTGAATAATAAAATAAAAAACTAGGAGTGATTATATGAAAAAATATTTATTAATTTTTTTAATGTTTTTTGCAACACTGGGATACTCTTTTAAAAGAGAAGATATTAAAGTATTTTCAAAAGAAATGAATAAAGAAATACCGGTAACAGTAGTTTTACCAGATTCATATAGTAAAGATAATAAATATTCAGTAATCTATACATTACATGGATGGTCTGGATCAAATAAAAACTTTGTAGAAAAAACTCCTATTGGTGAATTAGCTGATAAATATAATGTTATTTATGTCTCTCCAGATGGAAATTATGATAGTTGGTATGTTGATTCTGAAATAGTTAAAGAATCTAAATATGCTACATTTATTGCTAAAGAGTTAGTAGAAAGTATAGATAAAATGTATTCAACTGTTACTGAATCTAAAAATAGAGCAATAACAGGATTAAGTATGGGTGGATATGGAGCATTTTTCATAGGTATACATAATCAAAAAGTGTTTGGTAATATTGGAAGTATGAGTGGTGGATTAATACCTGAAGATTATAAAGGAAATTGGGGAATTTCTAAATTCATCAATGCTAACTGGGAAAATTATAATATTGATTCATTAGCTCACAAATTATTATTTACAAAAACTAATATAATATTTGATTGTGGTGTAGATGATTTCTTTATAGAAGTAAATAGAGAAGTACATAATAAATTACTTTCATTAAATATTAATCATGACTATGCTGAAAGACCTGGAATGCATAACTGGGTATATTGGGGTAACTCAATTAAATACCAAACATTATTTTTTGTAGAAAATTTTAATAAATAATTGGAAGTGAAATTATGAAAAAAATACTATTGATTATAATTACATTGATATCAACGTTTTTTTCTTATAGTTTTCAATTAGTTAAAGAATTTCCTACAACTAAAGGTTTTGACGATTCTATATTAACTAATCAAATGTTTGAATTTAAAGGATTTAAAGAACAGGGTTATCTAATATTAGAATATAAGAACTTTAAAAAAGCTAACATTTTTATTAATGGTAAAAAATTATATTTAAATAATATAAAGGGAGAAGGTACTGTAAAAATTGATATATCAAAATATACAAGAAATGATAATAATATTTTTCAAATTTCATCACTAGATGGTGAAGTAAAAGTTAAAGTACCTTATCCTGAAATAAAAGTTAATTTAATAAAAAATGAGAGAACTAAATTTTTAGACGAATTTTTAAACTCTCAAATTAAAGCAGGATTTCCATCTGCACAACTTAGTATAGTTAAAGATGGTGTATTAATATATCAAAATAGTTTTGGTTATGTTAATAACTATAAACAAGATGGTACTGTTTTAGAAAATAGAATAAAAGTAAATGATGACACTTTATATGACCTAGCTAGTAATACAAAAATGTATGCAACTAATTATGCAATTATGAAACTTGTATCTGATGGTAAATTAAAAGTTGAAGATTATGTAAATAAATATTTTCCTGAATTCACAGGAGGTGGGAAAGAAGAAATACAGGTAAGTGATCTTCTTAAACACCAAGCAGGATTTCCTGCAGATCCACAATATTTTAATGATGTATATGATAAAGATGATGGAATAGTTAATGGTAAAAATGATTTATTTGCTATAGGTAAAGAAAATGTAGAAAAAGCAATCATGAAAACACCATTGATATATAAACCTAAAACTAGTACAAAGTATTCAGATGTTGATTATATGTTGTTAGGATTATTAGTTGAAAAAATATCAGGACAGGATCTAGATGTATTTTTAAATAATGAAATTTATTCAAAATTATGTTTAAAACATACATATTTTAATCCATTAGAACACGGGTTTGTGAAAGATAATGTTGCTGCAACAGAGTTAAATGGTAATACTAGAGATGGATTTGTATCATTTAATAATGCTAGAACATATACTATTCAAGGAGAAGTACATGATGAAAAAGCATTTTATTCTATGAATGGAATATCAGGTCATGCAGGACTTTTCTCTAATTCATTTGAAGTAGCTAAATTAGCACAAATAATGATAAATCAAGGAGGATATGGAGAATATAAATTCTTTAATAGAACTACTTTAGATCATTTTGTGAAGCCAAAAGATATTAATTCTAGCTATGGATTGGGATGGAGAAGACAAGGAGATTATATATATAGATGGGCTTTTTCAGGAATAGCTTCAAAAGATAGTATAGGTCATACTGGATGGACTGGAACACTTACTATAATTGACCCTTCACAAAACTTAGTAGTTGTATTACTTACAAATGCTAAGAATACAAGTGTAATTAATCCAAAAGCTAATCCAAATAAGTTTTACGGAGATAGATACTATGTTAAAAATTATGGAGCAGTAGCTTCATTGGCATATGATTTAGTATCAACTAAAACTAATTCTAAAGAAGATAAAATTAGATTAAATGAAACTCTAAAAGACTTAATTATGGGTAGATATAAATTAATGCAAGAAGATGCTAATTATACTACTAAAGCTGATTTTATGGAAGTGCTGGAATTAATTAACTTACTTGAAAAAAGAGAGGGTAAATTAAGTCAAGAATTTAAAGAAATAAAAAGGGAAATGGAAATAAATAAATGAGAATAGGATTTTCAATATATTTAAGCACAGAGCTTAATAAAAATAAAGAGATAATAGTTAAAGCAAAAAAATATGGAGCAGAATTTGTTTTTACATCTTTAAATGTACAAGAAGAAGATGTTGACAAGGGTGATCAAATTAACGAAATAATTAAATTATGTTTAGAAAATGATGTCAAGTTAATTGTAGATATAAATGAGAATAGTAAAAATATGCTTAAAACTCATGAAGGTGTATATTATAGAATAGATGATGGATATACTTTAGATGAAATAATTGAATTTAGTAAAAATAATAAGGTAGTTTTAAATTCGAGTGTTTTAAAAGAGAAGGATTTAGAGTATATGAAATCAAAAAATGTTGATTTTAGTAATATTTTAAGTCTACATAATTTCTATCCTAAAAAATATACAGGTATATCTATAGATTTTTTAAGAGAACAAAATAAAAAATATTCTAAATATGGAATATTAAATATGGCATTTGTTCCAGGTGATGAAAAGAGAGGACCGGTTTTTGAAGGGTTACCAACAGTTGAATCACATAGAGAAAAAAGAATATTAACATCAGCACTAGAATTATTTGATAATTATACAGATGTTGTTTTAGTAGGAGATATAGATTTAAATGATGAAAATTGGGAAGAATTAAATTATTTAACTAAAGATATTATACCAATTAAAATTGAAGAAAAAATATTAGTTGGAAATGTATTTGAAGATAGAAGAGACTCATCTGAATATATAATTAGAAATATGGTACATAATAGAAAAGAATTTGAAAAATTTATACTTGAAAATGTTGATACGAATAATCTTGTTAGAGGTGAAGAAATAAAAATGGGAGATGTTTTAATTAGCAACCATCTTTATAAAAGATATTCTGGAGAATTAGAAATAGCACTTAAAGATTTAGGTTTGGATGAAAAAAGAGATAGACTTACTAGAGTAATTACTAATGATTTAGAACTATTAAAATATATTGGAAAGTTTAAGAAATTTATATTTATATAGTTATACATAAATATGCCCACAATTGTGGGCATATTAACTTGTAATTTTTTCCACACTGTGATATAATTAACGATATAGAAAAACAAAAAACGGAGGTTTTAAAATGACAATAATTGAAAATGTTTATGCAAGAGAAATCCTTGATTCAAGAGGAAATCCTACAGTTGAAGTAGAAGTTTACTTAGAAGGTGGAGCTATGGGAAGAGCTTCTGTACCATCAGGTGCATCTACAGGAATACACGAAGCTGTAGAATTAAGAGACGAGGATAAATCAAGATACTTAGGGAAAGGTGTTTTAAAAGCTGTTGAAAACGTAAATGATATTATTGCTGAAGCAATAATTGGTATGGACGCTTTAGATCAAGTAGCTATCGATAAATTAATGATAGATTTAGATGGAACACCAAATAAAGGTAAATTAGGAGCAAATGCTATACTTGGAGTATCTTTAGCAGTAGCTAAAGCAGCAGCAAATCAATTAGGGTTACCTTTATATAGATACTTAGGAGGAGTTAATGCTAAAGAATTACCTGTTCCTATGATGAACATCTTAAACGGTGGATCACATGCTGATTCAGCTGTTGACGTTCAAGAATTCATGGTACAACCAGTTGGTGCTAAAACTTATAAAGAAGCATTAAGAATGGGTGCTGAAATTTTCCACCACTTAGGAAAATTATTAAAAGCTAACGGAGATTCTACTAACGTAGGAAACGAAGGAGGATATGCTCCATCTAAAATCAATGGTACTGAAGGTGCTTTAGATATTATTTCAGAAGCTGTTAAAGCTGCAGGATATGAATTAGGTAAAGACATTACTTTCGCTTTAGATGCTGCTTCTTCAGAATTCTACAATGCTGAAAAAGGTAAATATGTATTCAAAAGAGAAGGTGGAGTTGAAAGAACTTCAGAAGAAATGGTTGCTTGGTATGAAATGTTATGTGCTAAATATCCAATAGTTTCAATAGAAGATGGATTAGCTGAAGACGATTGGGACGGATTCAAATTAATGACAGAAAAATTAGGACACAAAATACAAATAGTTGGAGACGATTTATTCGTTACAAACACTAAGAGATTAGAAGAAGGAATTAAAAAAGGAATTGCTAACTCTATCTTAATTAAATTAAACCAAATCGGTACTTTAACTGAAACATTAGATGCAATTGAAATGGCTAAAAAAGCAGGATATACTGCAGTAGTATCTCATAGATCAGGAGAAACTGAAGATGATACAATAGCAGACGTTGCAGTAGCTACAAATGCAGGACAAATTAAAACAGGATCAGCTTCAAGAACTGATAGAATCGCTAAATACAATCAATTATTAAGAATAGAAGATGATTTAGCTGGAGAAGCATTATACAAAGGAATTGAATCATTATATACAATTAAAAGATAATAAATAAAGAAGAAGGAATTTTTATTTTCCTTCTTCTTTTATTTTATATGTTTCTAATAATTTGTTATTTTCAAGTAACATAGCATGAGCTGTTGGTTGATTATATGAAGTATCATAATGATTCATTAGGTAATCATTAAGTTCTGTTTTATTATTAAATATTATTACTTGGTAAGGCTCTTGGAAAGATAATTTTTCTATGAATACAAACTTATCTTTATTTTTAACAAGTACTCCTATGTGACCTATAAATAGTGAATTTGGTTCATCAAGATCACTATGTAAGAATACAGATATCATACTAATATTATCATTAGTGAAGCTTATTTTTCTATTTTCCCATTCAGTCTGTATATTTTTTAAATGTATGTTATAGTCTTTAGTTTTTTCAGTAGGTATATCTGTATAAAGAGAAATAAATTTATCTCTATCAAGTTTTAGTTCTAGCGGTATGTTTTCAAGACTGTTTTTGTCTAAGAATAAGAAATTAGAACTACCATTTATTTTACCATCATTTTCTATATTAATTAAATCTTTCATTATAGTATATGAAGTTATTCTGCAATTACATCCTACAAAATCAGGATATTTTTTTTCAAGCTTTTCTATCATAAACTCAACATCATATTCTAAAGACTCTAAATTGTCAATTTGTTTAAAATCATCAATTAAATCTTTATTTTCAACTGCTTCATTAAATAGTTTAACTTGTTCTAAAAATGAATCTACATTTTCTTCTTTAATTCCATTTTCAATTAATAAATTTTTTACAAAAGTCTGTGATTTTTCACCTGCTAGATTACTATACATAATTACATCATTATTTGCTTTTTGATTACAAGAAATGATAGTAATAACAGTAATAATTATTATTAAAATTTTTTTCATGTTATTCTTCTCCTAAATATATGTTTTCTAATTTTTCGCTATAGAAAAAATCAAATGGAAGTATAGGGAATCTATTTTTAACTAAATTAATTTCTTCCATATTAAGATTTTTACTTGCTTCGTTAAATATGTTAAATACAAAATTTGAACAGTAAGTATAAAGATTATCGGGATCATTACCTACAAATACTGTGTAATGTTTGTTATAGTATTTTGGTAATAATCTATCTATTTCATTTGATAACTCTTCTGTCATATTTTTGTATCTTAATATAGATATTTTTCTATCTTTTATATGTGCGAATGAATAAATTGGATTATCTGAATAATATTCACTCATCCCTTTAATTTCAACTAATTTTTTATCCTTGTTTATTATAAATAAATGTCCAAACTGTTGAGTTATTTCTTTACCTCTACTTAAAACTACTATATCAAATGGTTCTAATTTACTAATATTTCTATTTACATGTCTAAAAGTATACCAATGGAAATCATCAAGATTACTTGAAAAAATATTTAATGATAAAAATAGTGTAAGTATTAATATTATTTTTTTCATTAATCTAACCTTTCTAAGAATTTTTCAGCAAATTTTAATGCTATTTTCTTTGTCCCTAACGAGAAGTTTACACTTATTGATTTTGGTGTTATTTCTTTTACTACTCCAATACCATATTCATTATGCTTAACTTTATTTCCTACTTTAAAATTAGTTTCTATTTCTGGTATATTAATTTTAGTGTTGTTAATAAACTTGAATGGATTAAAATTTTCTATAGATTTTTTGTTAGGATTTACATATCTATAATTTTCTAAATCTTCATCTTTTTTATTAGTTCTGATATTTGGATTAAATATTTCTGTTTTAAGATTACTACTTATTTCTCCAATAAATCTAGATGGTCTAATAAAATAGTTAGTCATACTTCCCCATGTTTTTCTTTCAAGGGAATGTGAAATAAATAAATTCTCTTCAGCACGTGTAACAGCTACATAGAATATTCTTCTTTCTTCTTCAAGTTCTTCTTCTACAAGTGAATTATCTTCATTAGGAAATAAACCTTCTTCTACTCCTACTAAAAATACAGTGTTAAATTCTAAACCTTTAGATGCGTGTATAGTCATAAGTTTAACAAAATTTTCTTCTTCAACTAGATTATCAGAAGGTGAGTTTAAAGCAACATTCTCTAAGTATTCCTCTATTGATAAAAATCCGGTTTCTTCTTCCATAGTTATTATAGAGTTTATTAATTCTTGTATGTTTTCAGCTCTATCTTCTTTATTTTCATAAGTATCTAGTGCAGAATTATAGTCTATATCATCCATTAATTCTCTTAATATTTCAGATGTTGTTAATTCATTTTTAAGCATAATATATTTATCAATTAAGTTTTTAAATGCTGTTATTTTACTTTTTGCACTAGCGCTAATCTCATTTTCTATACTTAGTATTGCATCATATAAAGATAATTGATTTTTTGTAGCTATTTGAACTAAAGTTTCTATAGTTTTAGGTCCTATAGATCTTTTAGGGAAGTTTATTATTCTTTCAAAGCTTAAATCATCTTTGGTATTATTTATTAATAATAAGTATGAAATTATATCTTTTATTTCTTTTCTATCAAAGAATCTTAACCCTCCGTATACTTTGTATGGTATCTTGTTTTGAATTAAACTTTCTTCTAAAGCTCTCGATTGAGAATTAGTTCTATATAGTATTGTAAAGTCTTTATATTCTTTATCTTTTTTTATTTTTAATTCTGATATTTTATTTGTTACAAAGTTTGCTTCGTCAGATACATTTGTTGCTGTATAAATTCCAATTTTTTCACCAGCATTATTGTCTGACCATAATTTTTTACCTTTAGAGGTTTTATTATTTCTTATTACTGAATTAGCTGCATTTAATATAGTTTGAGTAGATCTATAGTTTTGCTCTAATTTAATAATTTTAGCATTAGGATAATCTTTTTCAAAGTTTAATATATTTTTTATGTTAGCTCCTCTAAAAGCATAAATACTTTGATCTTCATCACCAACTACACATATATTCTTATATTTTTTTGCTATTTTTTTTACTATTTGATATTGTATTTCATTAGTATCTTGATATTCATCTATTAAAATATATATGTATCTATTTTGAATTTTATCTAAAACATAGTCATCATCTAAAAGAGCTTTTGCATTTACTAATAAATCAGAAAAATCCATAGCATTACTTCTTTCAAGTTTTTCTTGATATTCTCTAAATATTTCTTTAAATTCTCTGTTGAAAGGTAAATTCATATCAAGTTCCATACCTAAATTAGTGTAATTTAAGCCTAATTCTTTTAATCTACTGATTTTAGAAATAATCTGTGATTCTTTGTATTTTTTTTCAAAACCAAGACTTTTTAATATTTTTTTTATTATGGACTTTTTATCATTACTATCATAAATATTAAAGTTTGTAGTATATCCAATTCTTTCGGCATAAGTTCTTAATAATCTAACAGCAAAAGAGTGGAAAGTTGAAATTAAAACATCGTTATAGTCTCCTACTAATGTACCAACTCTTTCTTTCATTTCTTTAGCTGCTTTATTGGTAAATGTAAGCGCTAATATATTTTTAGGATTAATATTTTTTTCTTTTATCATATATGCTATTTTAAAAGTTAAAGTTCTTGTTTTACCACTACCTGCTCCAGCTAATATTAATGTTTGTCCTTCTATTAATTTTGCAGCTTCCTTTTGCTGTGGGTTTAAGTTGTTAATGATACTCAATTTTTTCATCTCCCTTTAAAAATATTATATAAATTATATCATAAAAATGAGAAACTGTAACTATAAAGTTACAGTTTCTTTTTAATATTCAAGTGGAAGGATGTCAGAATAGTACATTGCCTTACCTTTTTGATTTAATATAAATTGTAATTTTTCTTCTATTTGGTTTATTGCTTCAATTTTTTTGTTTTTTAGTTTAAATTTTATGAAAAATCTATTAAATAAAGAGAATACATCTTCATAATTTTGTTCAGAATATATATTTACTATATTATAGTCTTCATTTAATTTTAAATCTTTTTGTAGTGAATTAATAGTGTGATTTAAACCACCAAATTCATCAACTAGTTTAAGATTTAGTGCCTCTGACCCTAACCAAACTTTACCTTGTGCTATAGATTCTAAACTATCTGGTGTAAGTTTTTTATTATTGCTTAATATATCGTTTTTAAATTCTTCATAAACATCTTGAAGTTTTCTTTGGTATACATTTCTTTCTTCATCATTTAGTTCTTTTTCTGGATCTAATAATCCTATATATTTTCCTTTATTTACTCCATCTATATTAATTCCAAATTTTTGTAAAGTTCCATAGTATTTTGGTATCATAGAAACTACTCCAATAGAACCTGTTAGTGAAGATGGGTTAATAAATCTCTTGTCCCCAGCACTAGAGATATAGTAACCACCACTTGCGGCTATATCTCCTATAGAAATATATACTGGAACTTTAGAATTCATTATTCTTTCATATATTTGTTTAGCTTCTATTGCGGAACCACCAGGAGAGTTGATTCTAATAACTATACCTTTTAGACCATCTAATTTCTCTGCTTTTTCCATTTTATAATTAAAGTTATCATAAGAAATGAATGGTATAGAAGGATTATTATTGTATTCTGAAATATCTCCATCTAAATATATTACTGCAATTTTATTTGAACTAGTATTTATTTCTTTAACTTTTTTTTCTGCATATACTTGTATAGGTGTTGTATTTTCTTCATTTAGTTCTATTTTTTCAGATAATTTATCATAGAACATTAAATGATCTATAAGTGATAAATCTCTTGCTTTCTCAGGACTAATATATGCATATTCTCCATTTAATAATTTATCTTTAAATGTTTCTGAATTAATTTTTCTAGCATTCGAATTTTTCTCTATGAAATTATTTAATCTCTTATCAAGTATTCTAGTTAATGTTTCTTTTTCTTCTTCACTTATACTATTTCTAACATAATTCTGCCCGAAACTTTTATGTGTTCCTACATGTATTACTTCAAATTTAAATCCATATTTATCAAATAAATCTTTATAATATTTATTGCTATTTGAATAACCAGTTAGTATAATATCTGAATTTTGTGTATCAGGCATTATTATTTCGTTAGCATAAGTTGCAATACCATAATTCCTATTATTTATTACAGTACCATATGCGTATATTTTTTTATTTGATTTTTTGATTTTATCTAAAACAGTATCTAATTCTTCAAGCTGTGTAGGAGAAAATGCAGTAGTATCCAAGTTAATAAATATGTTTTGTACTTCATCATCTGATGCAATTAAATCAAGTGATGAATATATATCTGAAAAACTTATTTCTTTTCCTTCTATGTATTTTATAGAATTTGAAAATTTATCTTCTCCAGGGAAGTATATATCAGAAATAAGTATGTTAGTATTATTTGTATGAATTTCTTCCTTAACTAGTAATCCTCCGATTATTGCTGTAAATACTATGAATAACAGGAAAATATATACAAAAAAAGAATAAATTTTCTTTAAAGTATAAACAAAAAGATTTTTTAAAAATTTAAAAATAAACATTATATAATATATCTCCTTTCTTTTTCTTTCATTGTAAATAATATCACATTTGGTATATAAAAGCAATTTAAAGTTGTTAAAACATGTATAGTTATGATATAATTAAGAAAAAAATAAATATAAGGGAGATAGATATGGAAAATAACAGATATGAACTTAATAAAAATTTAGCACAAATGTTAAAAGGTGGAGTTATAATGGATGTATCTACACCAGAACAAGCAATAATTGCTGAAAGAGCTGGAGCATGTGCAGTAATGGCATTAGAAAGAATACCTGCAGATATAAGAGCAGTTGGAGGAGTAGCTAGAATGAGTGATCCTGCGATGATAAAAAGTATACAAGAAGTAGTAAGTATTCCTGTAATGGCAAAAGCTAGAATTGGACATTTTGTAGAAGCTCAAATATTAGAGGCAATAGAAATAGATTATATAGATGAATCTGAAGTATTAACGCCAGCAGACGATGTTTTACATATAAATAAAAAAGATTTTAAAGTTCCTTTTGTTTGTGGAGCAAAAGATTTAGGTGAAGCATTAAGAAGAATTAATGAAGGTGCATCTATGATAAGAACTAAAGGTGAACCTGGAACAGGTGATATAGTACAAGCAGTTAGACATATGAGGGCTATGCAAAATGAAATAAGAAGAATCGCTTCTTTAGATGAAAGAGAGTTATATAATGTTGCTAAAGAACTACAAGTTCCATATGATTTATTAAGATATGTTTATGAAAATAAAAAATTACCAGTAGTTAATTTTGCAGCAGGTGGAGTAGCTACTCCTGCAGATGCAGCATTAATGATGCAACTTGGAGCAGAAGGTGTATTTGTTGGTTCTGGTATATTTAAATCTGGAGATCCAGAAGCAAGAGCAAGAGCTATAGTAAAAGCAGTAACAAACTATAATGATCCTAAAGTTTTAGCAGAGGTATCAAGTAATCTAGGTGAAGCTATGGTAGGAATTAACGAATCTGAAATTAAAATTTTAATGGCTGAAAGAGGGAAATAGTAATGTTGATAGGTGTATTAGCATTACAAGGCGCTTTTGCAGAACATAAAAAAATATTAGATAAATTAAATGTTGAAAGTTTTGAAATAAGACAAAAAAAAGATATTCTTAAAGAATTTGATGCTGTGATCTTACCTGGGGGTGAAAGTCCTGTTATTGGTAAATTACTTAAAGAATTGGATATATTTGAAGAACTTAAAATTAAAATAGTAAATGGTATGCCAGTATTTGGTACTTGTGCAGGAATGATACTACTTGCAAAGGAAATTGAAAATGATGATAGAAGACATTTGGCGCTTATGGATATTAAAGTTAAAAGAAATGCCTATGGTAGACAATTGGGTTCTTTTACATGTAGTGAAAAATTTGGTTTAATAGAACAATTTCCTATGGTATTCATAAGGGCACCTCATGCTATAAATGCAGGTTATAATGTTGAAGTTTTATCTGTAGTAGATGATAAAATAGTTGCAGCTAGACAAAACAATATTCTTGTTACAGCATTTCATCCGGAACTTACTGATGATACTAGAATACATGAATATTTTATAGGAATGGTAAAAGAAAATGATAGAGTTTAAATTATTAGATCCTATTAAGGATGAAAATATATTGTATTCTATAGTTGAACTTGAAGATGTTATATTTGAAGGGGCATCTATAGGTAACTATAATATTAAGCCTATGGCTAAATATGGAAGAGTATACGCTTTGTTAAATGGTGAAGAAATTGTATCAGTAATAGAAGTTATGTCATCTTTTAATAGAGAACTTGCATATATTTATGGATTATTTACTAACACTAAATATCAAAATCAAGGTATGGGTCATAAGATTTTGGAATTAGTATTAAAAGAATTAAAAAAAATAGGTATAAAAAAAGTACAATTAACAACTGGTACGGGAAATGTTAAAGCAAATAAACTTTATCTAGATTTTAATTTCTATATTAAAGAACTTCTTAAAGATGAATACAAGGATGGAGAAGAAAGATATCTTTATGAAGTTTTAATTTAAGGAGTAGCATGAATCACTATTATACAAACAACACTGATTTAAAAACAAATAGAAAAGAAATGCAAATAGAATTTTTGAATAGAAAATACACCTTTATTACAGATATAGGTGTATTTTCTAAAAATAAGTTAGATTTTGGTACAGAGGTAATGCTTGAAGAATTTATAAAAAATAATAAAAAGAATAAGTTTTCTTTATTAGATATAGGTTGTGGATATGGAACAGTTAGTGTCATCTTATCTAAATTTTTTAATGATTCGTTTTATACATTAACTGATGTTAATGATAGAGCTTTAGAACTTGCAGAATTAAACTGTGTTAATAATTTGGTTAATAATTATAATATTTTTAAATCAAGTTCTTTTGAAAATATAAATGAAAGTTTTGATGTAATAATATCAAATCCACCAATTAGAGCAGGGAAATCAACTATATTTGATATTTATGAAAATTCATTTAAATATTTAAATTTTGATGGGGAATTTTATTGTGTAATTCAAACTAAGCATGGAGCTAAAAGTACTGAAAAAAAACTATTAGAAATATTTGGAAATTGTAAAACTTTAGGAATACATTCAGGTTATAGGGTTTATTATTGTAAAAAGGAAAAATAAGATGAAAATATTAATACCTACAGCAAAACAAATGAAGGAAAGAAAAGAAGTTGAAAAAAAGGGAATTAGTGATAAAAGTAGAAAAGTACTTTTATCTATATTAAAAGTTGAAGACTTAGCAAAATTTTTTAAAATTAAAAATGAACAGGCTATAGTTGAAAGAAAAAGATTTGAAGATATTAAAAATAATAGATCTAAGGAATATTGTGCATTGGAATTGTTTGATGGTTTAATGTACAGAAATATTAAAAGAGATAACTTAAATGAAGTAGAAAAAAAATATTTGAAAAATATTTTTATTACTTCATCTTTTTATGGAATAATTAATGTTTTAGATAATATTTCCCCACATAGATTGGATTTTTTAAACAATTTAGATGTTGAAGGTGAAAGTTTAAAAAAATTTTGGCAAAATGAATATGATGATGCTTTAAAAAATGAAGAAATTATTTTATCATTGTTATCTTCAGAATTTGAAGAAGTTTTTAGTAAAGAAATAAGAGAAAAAATGTATAAGGTAGTATTTAAAGATAATGGTAAAATTCATTCAACAATTTCTAAAAAAGCAAGAGGGATGTTTATTACTAAAATGATGGAAGAAAATATTCTAGATATAGAAGAAATTGAAAATATTGAATTTGAAGGATATAAATTGAAGGAAAAAAAAGAAAGATTATATATTTTTGAAAGATGAGGTATTTATGTTAAGTAATGAATTAATTACAAAAGTTATAGAAATTGTAGTAGAAGCAGGGAATCTAATAGAAGGTACAGAAATTAGTAATATTTATTCTAAAGGTGATTTAGTAAATGTGGTAACTGATGTAGATATTAAAAGTCAAAATTTCTTAATAAAAAACTTGAATCCATTAATAGAAAATGCAATTTTTTTGGCAGAAGAAAAAGAAAATGAAATTCTAACTGATGAATATACATGGATAATAGATCCTATTGATGGTACTACAAATTACACATATTCATTTAAACACTCTGCAGTATCAGTGGCATTATTAAAAAATAAAGAAGTAATATTAGGTGTTTGCTATAATCCATATTTAGAAGAAGTGTTTTATGCAATAAAAAATAATGGTTCATATTTAAATGGAGAATTATTAAAAATAGAAGATAAAAAGTTAGAAGAAAGTTTGATAATGTGTGGAACTAGTCCATATAAAAAAGAATTAGCAGATGAAACTTTTAGAGTAATGAAAGTACTTTATTTAAAAGGTAAAGATATAAGAAGAAGTGGTTCGGCAGTAAATGATCTATGTTATTTAGCTGCAGGTAGAGTAGATGGATTTTATGAAGGTGAACTTGCTATATGGGATTTTTCTGCTGCAAAATTAATAATAGAAGAAGCAGGAGGGGTATTAGAGATATTAAATGGAAAATGGGGAGATAAACATTCGGTTAAAGTAATAGCTGGTAATAAAAAAAATATATCTGAAATTAAGGAAATAGTATTAAAAAATAAATAATTTTAAAAAATACTTGCAATTATATAGAAATTAGAGTATAATAACTTTGACTAACATAGCGTTAGTCAACCTCAATTAACCCCCCCTTTAAGGGTTACCCGGCAGGGTAACTCTTTTTTTTTAAAAGTGTTGGAAAGCTAGAAAAATGATTTTGAGAAAAATATACTTTAATATAGATAATTATTTGCTCTAAGGTTATTTTTTTAGCATGATTGAATTTTCAAATAAATATTGACAAAAAAACAGAAGTAAGGTATAATATTTTTGAAAATATATAATAAAATAAAATTAGGAGGATAAGACATGAAAAAAATCTTATTAGGAGTTATAGCATTAACTTCTGCTGCATCTTTTGGTGCTAAATATGAACACTTACATGGTTACTTAGAATTAGAAGGTAAAGCTTCTGTTGAAAAACCAGTAACTTATGAAGAAGTAGATGGAGAAGTAAAAGTTAAAGATTTAGGTTCTCAAGAAGATGTAACTTATAAATTAGGTGCAAAAGGTGACTTAGGTGTATTTATGCACAAAGATAAAGAAGTATTTGCATTTATAGGAACAAACTTAAGTGGAACTAAAAAAGGTCAAGAAGATCTAGCATTTAATCAAAAAACTCCATATCATTTTGGATTAAGATGGGATTCTGACATAATTGATACATTTAATGTACAATTAACTGCAGCTCACAGAAGAGGTGGAGAAGGAATTGCATGGGTTGAGAAAACTAAATTAAATGATGAAAAAGAAAAAGTACACAACGTAAATGGAATCAAATACGCAGTTGAAAAACACTTAGGAGCTAAAGGTAAAGAAACTAAAGCAACTACAGATCAAGGATACAAATTAAGACCAGAAGATACATTCTTATTATCAGGTGTATTAAATGGTAAAATTTACAACAACTTTGAATTAACAGTAGCTGGATTATATAACTCAGCTGATTTCAAAGATGGTACACATGAATTAGAAACTTATGTTAAAACTAATGGAAATTTAAGAGAAAACGTAAGAATAGCTAATGCTGAAATCAAACATACTTTAAACAGTGCTAACTATGATAGAATAGGTAAATTATATGGAGACGTTAAAGTTGAAACTAAAGCAAGCGATGTTGTTGAATTAACTAACGAAGCTAAATTTACTTTAGATAGCATCTTAAAAGGTCAAGAAAGAAAAACTAAAGTTGAAGTATTAAACCACGGTAAATATACTGGAATCAAAAATGTTGAGTTAAGAGGAGATGTAAACTATACTTTAGGAATTAAAGAAACAGCAGCAACTGAATTAACTCACGAACCAGAAGCTAAATTAGGAATTACTTTCAAACCAGTAGCTGGTTTAACTGTAAGTTCTGATAATACAAACAAAGTTACTTATAAACATGAAGTAGGTCAAGCAGGAACTGAATTTAAAAACAACTTTAAAACTACAAACAAAATTATGTACAATGTTGCTAAAGGTGTAGATTTACATACATTAGCAGAATACAAATTAGAATCTAACTTATTAAGCAATGCTTCAGACCCTAAACATTCACATGCTGTATTAGCAGGTGCTGGATTAAATGCTAACACAGAAGTAGCAGGAGCTAAAGTAGAATCTTCATTAGAAGGAAGATACTTATTCAATGCTAAATCTAAAGATGCAAATAAAGAATTCAGACATCAAGGATTTGTATGGTCAGAAAATAAAGTATCATATGATATTAACGATAACAACAAATTAAGTGGAAAAGTTAATTTATATAACTATATTAACTTATCGACTAAAGATGATAACGGTAAACATAAATTAGATAAAGCAAAAGATTTTGGTGATGTATTCTTAGCAAACGTTGCTGTTGATTATACTAACATGACAGGGAAATTTACTAACAAAGTTTATGTAGATGCTAAATATGGACTAGAAGCTGAATTAAAAGCTAAAGAAATTAAACAAGGTGTTATAGTTGGGTTTGGTGGAGAAACTTCATTCAAAGCTAGTGAAAATGTTGATGTAATCTTTACATTAGATAATGAATATACATTAAATGGATTAAATGGAGATGTTCATGGAGTTTATGTAGATTACATTAAAGATGCATCTAATTATCAAGAAAACGTTCATGCATATGCTGCTGATAAATATGATGCTTCTAAACAACATGATTTAAGAAAAGCTAAAGACACAATTAAAGATTTAACTGATGGTGCTTTACAAACTAAAGAACAATTAGAAGCTGTTAAACATGATTTATCAGTATCACCTAAATTAACAACTAAATTTACTTATGTAGATGGTAGATTAGTAGTTAAACCATGGATAGGTGCTGGATTTGACTTTAATAACAGAGGAACTGAAAAAGAAGGATTTGCTTTAAGAAAAATAAGTGGAAATGCTGGAGTAAACGTTAAATATACTTGGTAATTATAATTAATATAAATTGACTACAACTTAGGTTGTAGTCTTTTTTTTCTACATATATTTTACTTATAAAACTTGAATTTAATAGGCATAATATGATATAATTACATATAAAACATTTAATAGGAGGAACAAAAAAATGGCATTAAAAAAAATGGGAAGACCTATGAAAATTATTACGGTCTTTATAGCAATTGCAATGCTAATTCCAGTATTTATGTCTGCTTATACTTACTTTACTAATAAAGAGAGCAAAACTGTTATATTAAAAATTGATGGAGAAAAAATATATAAAGAGGATTTTGAACAAAAATTCGCTGATTTTTCAAAACAAATTGAAGGCTTAAACGAGCAAGTAATTAAAGCAAATAACTTGGATAAAGAAAAATTTGAAGCTTTGCCTGAAGAAATTACAAAAGGGTATGTATTAGCTGGACAAATTTATGAAGCATTAAGCAATGTACTTACAACTGAATTAGGAGCAACAGTTTCTAAAACTGAGATTAATCAAAAATTTAAAGAATTAGAAGATCAAATGGGTGGAAGTAAAGGTCTTGTAGCAGCTTTAAATGCTCAAGGACAAACTATAGAAGGTTTAAGAGAAACAATAAAAGGTTTCTTATTAAATGATAAAAAATTAGATATTATTAAACAAAAAATATCAGTTTCTGATACAGAAATTGAAAATAGATTTAATCAACAAAAATTCACTGAATTTGAGGGTAAATCATTTGCTGAAGTTAAGGATGATGTTAAAAATCAAATATTAACTGAAAAAGCAAGAATATATGAAAAATCTTTAATGGAAAATAAGTTTAACACTGCTAATTTTTCTGTAAGTGATAAAACTATTGAACCAGTTTTAAATAAATTAAAAGAAATAATTTTTGAAAAAGATGAATATAAATTTACATATATGGATGTAATATCTCAAGTAGTAAATTTATTCTTCCAAGAAGGAAAAGGATATACTGAAGAATTCCAAACTAAAGTAAGAACTTTACTAGAAACTGATTTAGATAAAAAAATTAGAATTAAAGATAAAGCATTAGAAGCTGGATTATCATTAAATCAAGATTTATTACCAAAATATCAATTAGAATATATAGCTGAAGATTATGTTTCTCAATTATTAGGGTCATATAAAGCTAGTGAAGAAGAAATGAGAGCTATATTTAATAAATATGAAGGTGCATTTGATATACCACATACTGTGAGTGGTGAAATAATAGGTATGGCATTTATACCAAATGATGAAGATGCTAAAGAAACTGAAGCTAAGGTTGCAGAATTAATGAAAACAATTACTAAAGAAAATTTTGCTGAAAAAGCAAAAGAATTATCTAAAGACCCAGGAAGTGCACAAAATGGTGGAGATTTAGGTAAGGCAAATATTAATAATTATGTACCTGAGTTTAAAGAAGCAGTTGCAAAAGCTGAAGCAGGAACTATAGTAGGACCTGTAAAAACACAATTTGGATATCACATTATCTTAGTTGAAGAAAAAGATAAAGATAATAAAGATATTGCAACATTAAAACATATATTAATAGGTGTTGAACCTGGAGATAAAACTAAAGAAGAAACTAAAGGTAAAGTTTTAGAAATAAAAGATTTAATTACAAGTAAAAAATTAACTTGGGAAAATATTACTAGTGATACAACTGGTAAGTATAAAGAATTTGGTATTAAAGATCATTTCTCAAAAATAAAAGAAAATGATAAATTACCTGTAGTTGGTTATGATAAAGCTATTAATTCAAAATTATTCTCAGCAAATGTAGGGGAATTTATAGAAATATCATTAGAAGATTCTTTTGTAATTATTCAAAAAACAGAAGATATACCATATAAAAAAGTTGGATTTGATGAAGTAAAAGAAAAATTAAACTACATCGCAGCAACTGAATATGTTACAAAACATTTATTAGAAATATAATTTGAATAAGGACAATCTTTTTTTAGATTGTCCTTATTAAAAAAATGGAGTGTAAAATGGGAAAAAAAATATCACCATATATATTGATAGTATTTTCATTCATATCAATAATTATATTAGGTGCAATCTTATTAACATTTAGAATTAGTCTTAAAAATGGAATAAATATTACTTTTTTTGATGCATTATTTACTGCTACGTCCGCTGTAACTGTTACAGGTTTAAGTGTATTAGATGTAAGCAAAACGTTTAATGGATTTGGTAGGGTAATAATATTAATATTAATACAACTTGGAGGATTAGGAGTATTAACTTTTTCTTCACTTATTGTTTTGCTAATTTCTAAAAAAATAGGATATTATACCAAAAAATTAGTTAGGGAAGATTTAAATTTTGAAGATAAATTAGATATTTATTTATATATTAAAAAAGTTGCTATGGTAGTATTTGGAATAGAATTACTAGGAGCGTTCTTTTTACTAACAGATTTTTTAAAAAAATATAGTTTAGGTAAAGCAATTTTTTATTCGATTTTTCATTCTATTTCGGCGTTTTGTAATGCAGGTTTTTCTTTATATAGTGATAATTTAGAGGGGTTTGTTGATAATATATATGTAAATATTATTATTGCATTATTAATATTTACAGGTGGGGTAGGATTTGCAGCAATTATAGATATATATAATTATATTAATGGTAAAAGTAGAAGATTAACTATAAATACTAAATTTTCTATAAATATTACTGTTTCACTTTTATTAATTGGTATGTTTATGTTCTTTATATTTGAATATACTAATTTAAGTAGTATAGGATCAATGTCTATAGGGAAAAAGATACTCGCAAGTTTCTTTCAATCTGTAAGCTTAAGAACTGCAGGATTTAATACTGTAAATTTAAATGAATTAAGAGTACCAACTGTGTTAATTTCTTGTGTACTAATGTTTATTGGTGCTTCTCCTGGATCTACAGGTGGGGGAATAAAAACAAACACTGTAGGAATACTATTTTTAGGTATCAAAGCATCACTTAAGAATAAAGGAGAAATGGTATTTTCAAAAAGAAGTATTTCATTTAAAACCTTTAATAAGGCTGCTGCTTTATTACTAATAGCAATATCATATGTTTTCTTTATATTCGCATTAATGAGTATATTTGAAAGTGATAAAGATATAGTGAAAGTTTTATTTGAATTAATTTCTGCTATGGGTACTGTTGGATTAAGTATGGGTATTACAGCAGAACTTACAGTTTACTCTAAAATATTAATAATAATAACTATGTTTTTAGGTAGAGTTGGTTTATTAACTGTAGTATTAGCTTTATCTAGAAATACAGGTAAAGGTAAATATGCATATCCAGAAGAAAATATATTAATTGGTTAGGAGAATTATGAAAAATTTTTTAGTAATAGGTTTAGGAGAATTTGGAAAGTCAGTTGCAAGAACTTTATATAAAAACGGTAATACAGTTTTAGCATTAGATTCATCTGAAGAACTAGTTAGACAAGCTTTAGAAGAAGAGATAGTTGATGAAGCTATAATACTTGATGTTACAGATGAAACAACTTTAAAAAATGTAATAAAAGATGATTTCGATGTTGCTTTTGTATGCATTGGAACAAATATACAATCTAGTATTTTAGTTACTTTACAATTAAAAGAATTAGGAATAAAAAAAATAATTTGTAAGGCTGTCTCTCATACTCAAGGTAAAGTATTAAAAAAAATTGGTGCTGATATGGTTGTTTATCCTGAGGAATCTATGGGAGAAAAAATAGCTTTAGCATCTTTAAGACCAACTGTAGTTGAGCATTTTAGATTTTCTGAAGAATATTCAGTTTTTGAAATAATTATGCCTGAAGACTTTATTGGTAAAACTTTAAAAGAACTTGATTTAAGAAATAAATATGAAGCCAATGTTATGGCATTAAAATATTCAGATGGAACTATGAATGTTACACCAAATCCAAATGATATTTTAAGGGAAAATGATATGTTAATAATGTTGCTTAAAACAGAAATGATAGATAGAATAATAAAATAGGGGTGAATATGAATAATAAATACGATATTCTAGTAATAGGAGCTGGGCATGCAGGTATAGAAGCAGCTCTTGCTGGTGCTAGATTAGGATTAAAAACAGCTATGTTTACAATTACATTAGATAATATTGGGGTTATGTCATGTAATCCTTCAATAGGTGGACCAGCTAAGTCACATCTTGTAAAAGAACTTGATGCGTTAGGTGGACAAATGGCTAAAACTATAGATAAGTCTTTTGTACAGATAAGAATTTTAAATACAAAAAAAGGTCCTGCAGTTAGAGCTTTAAGATCACAAGCTGATAGAAAAATTTATGCAAGAAATATGAAAAAAATAGTTGAAAATCAAGAAAATCTTGATGTTGTACAAGATATAGTTACAGAATTAATATACGAAAAGGATAATGAAAAAGAATTTGTAGTTAGAGGGGTAAAAACTAAAAATGGATTAGAATTTTATGCTAAAAGTGTAATTATTTGTTCTGGAACATTTTTAAATGGATTACTTTACGTAGGAGATAAAATTATAGAAGGTGGACGTATGGGTGAACTTTCAGCAAAAGATTTAACTTCTTCTTTAGTTGATATGGGCTTAGCTGTTAGAAGGTTTAAAACAGGAACTTCACCAAGAATAGATGCAAGAACTATTAATTTTGATATACTTGAAGAACAACCAGGTGAAACAGATAAAGTAATAAAGTTTTCTAATTCTACACCAGATGAAGTGATTGAAAATACAAAACAACTTTCTTGCTATATAACTAGAACAAACCTAGATTTACATAAAATAATAAGGGATAATTTAAATAGATCACCATTATTTAACGGAACTATTAAAGATTCTGTAGGTCCAAGATATTGCCCATCTATAGAGGATAAAGTAATTAAATTTAATGATAAAGATTCCCATCATTTATTTTTAGAGCCCGAAGGATTTGATACAAATGAAGTATATATTTCTGGATTATCTACATCTTATCCTGCAGATTTACAACAAGAGATGGTAAGACAAATTGAAGGATTAGAAAATGCAAGAATTATGAGATATGGATACGCAGTAGAATATGATTTTGTAAATCCAAATGAACTTGAATATACTTTAGAAACGAAAAAAGTAAAAGGTCTTTATTTAGCAGGACAAATAAATGGAACAAGTGGATATGAAGAAGCAGCTGTTCAAGGCTTAATTGCAGGAATTAATGCAAGTTTAGCTATAAAAGGAGAAGAACCTCTTTTATTAGAAAGAAATAATTCATATATTGCAACTTTAATAGATGATTTAATTACTAAAGAAATTGAAGAACCATATAGAATGTTTACAGCTAGATCCGAATACAGACTAATACTTAGAGAAGATAATGCTGATTTAAGATTATCTCATATAGGACATAAAATTGGACTTGTAGATGATGCCACTTTTGGTAAAGTATTAGATAAAATGAATAATGTAGCTAAAACTATAGAAGTATTAGAAAATACTAAACTAGGTGTAAGTAACAAAAAATTAGTTGAAGTATTAGAAAAAAATAATGAAACATTAAAGAGTGGAACTACATTAAAAGAATTACTTCGTAGACCTAGTTTTACTTATGATGACATTAAATATATATCTGAAGATATAGAAAATATGGAAAATATTCATTTTGATGAAGAAACAGAATATCAAATTGAAGTACAAATTAAATATGAAGGATATATTAACAAAGCAAATGCAATGATAGAGAAACAAAGAAAATTAGAGGAAAAAATAATTCCAAGTGAATTAGATTTCTTAGAAATTAAAGGTATAACTGGAGAAGCTAAACAAAAACTACATGAAAGAAATCCGCATACTGTAGGTCAAGCTTCTCGTATAGCAGGTGTTACACCAGCTGATATATCAGTTTTATTAATGTATTTAGATGGAAAAATAAAAATATAGAAGAAAGGAGAATAAATGGATAAAAAAGAAAAAACATTTTCTAAAAAGAAAAAAGAGCTAGATGAAAAAATGAAAGCTATGAAAGAACTTTTTGAAGAAGACGAAGTTATATTAAAAAATAAGAAAAATAATATATCTAAAAGTAAAAAAGTAAAAAAAGTTGAAGAAAAAATTGAAGTAGTTGAAAAAGTTAATGATGTGACTACTGATAAAACATACATAATTCCATTAGGTGGATTAGAAGAAATAGGGAAAAATATGACAGTTATCCAGTATAGAGATGAAATGATAGTTATAGATGCTGGACTTACATTTCCAGAAGATGAACATTTAGGTATAGATTTGATTATACCAAGTTTTGAATATTTATCTTCAAATGTATCTAAAGTTAAAGCCTTACTTATTACTCATGGCCATGAAGATCATATAGGAGCTGTTCCATATTTTTATCAAAAATTAGGTTCAGAAATACCTATGTATGGTGGTAAATTAAGCTTAGAATTAGCATTAGCTAAATTTGAAAAAATAGTGACTAAAAAACCAAGATGTAATTTTATTTCAAATAGAAATGAAGTTAAAATTGGTAAATATTTTACAGTAGAATTTATAAGTGTAACACATTCAATACCTGATTGTTATGCGATAAGAATAAAAACACCTACAAGCACTATATTACATACAGGAGATTTTAAAGTAGATTTAACACCTATTAATGATGAGAAATTTGATTTTGGTAGATTAGCAACTATAGGGGAAGAAGGGGTTGATTTATTACTTTCAGATAGTACTAATGCTCAAATTCCAGGATCTACTCCATCGGAGTCAGTAGTTGGAAGAAGTATAGATGCAGAAGTTTCAAAAGCAACTGGAAGAGTTATACTTGCTTCGTTTGCATCACATGTACATAGAATACAACAAATTATATTAATAGCACAAAAATATGGTAGAAAAATTGCGATTGATGGTAGAAGTATGTTAAAGATATTTGAAATCTGTTCTAAATTAGGATATTTAAAAATTCCTAAGAGTATGGTTATTACACTAGAACAGGCTGAAAATTTACCAGAAAATAAGGTGATGATAATTTGTACAGGTACACAAGGAGAACCTTTATCAGTATTATCTAGAATAGCTAATGGTACACATAAGTCTATTTCATTAAGAGCTAATGATAAGGTAATTATTTCAGGCTCACCTATACCTGGGAATGAAAAAGCAGCATATAAAAACATTAATCAATTATTGAAAAAAGAAGCATCAGTAATATTTGAAAAAATAATGGGAATACATGTTTCAGGACATGGATGTCAAGAAGAACAAAAATTAATGCTTAATTTAATAAAACCAAAATATTTTATGCCAGTACATGGTGAATATGTAATGCTTAAAAAACATAAAGAGTTAGCTATGCAAGTTGGAGTTCCGGAAGATAATATTTTACTTGCAGAAAATGGTTCTAAATTAGAACTAACACCAAATAGCTTTAAAAATGTTGGCAAAGTTCCAAGTGGAGCTGTATATATTTATGGTGATAGTGTTGGTAATGTAAGAGAACATATTTTAAGAGAAAGACAATCTTTAGCAGACAACGGAGTATTGACAATATCAGTTGTTCAAAATTCTGATTTGAAATTTATTGGAGATCCAATAATATTTAGTAAAGGTTTCTTATATAAAAAAGATGATAGTACTTCTCAAATTTCTGAGAGTATGAAGGAGGTTGTTAACTCTAAACTTGCAACATTGGAGCAAAATAAAGAACAAGATATAGAAAAAATTAAGAATGGTATCGTAAATACTTTAAATAATTTCTTTAACGATAATATAGGTAAAGTTCCTACGGTTATAGTTACAGTTGTAAGAATATAGGTAGGTAAATATATGGAATTGATATTAAAAGACAGTATTAATTTTAATTTTAATATATCTGATTTTGAATTAGACCCACTAAATAATACTTTAATAACTACTGGTGAATCATTAAATTTTTTGAAGGATTTAAAAGTATTTAAAAGTATAAAGGGGAAAATGAAAAATTCTGAAAGTATTACATTTATTAAATATGAAAATCAGTTATTTCAAAGTAATGACTTATATATAGTCTCTATGGATAATAAGATATTTAAAGTAGATGGTAAAAGAAAAAAAATTGTTAATGAAATTATATTACCAATAAATAACATAGAGAATATAGTTGTAAGTAAATCTGGTAAGATAGCATATATTTCTAATGGTATACTTTATGTAAATGAAGTAGATTCAGAAACTTTAAAAGCCTTTCCTTTAACAGAAAATGTTGAGGGTAGATTTAAAATATATATTAGTGGTGAAAATATTTTGATAAAGTACAGAAAAATGCATGAAAGTACTATAAAAATAATTATTTTCTCTTTACAAAATTTAAAAAAAATTGCTGAAATTAGTTCAACAACTAATCATATTTATTCTAAAATAGATAAATTGGATTATGTTGCTTCAACTGATGAAGGATATATAGAAATTTGGGATATTTTAGAATCACAAATAAAAGAATCGCATAGAATTTCTAAATATAAGATAACATATATAGAAAAAGATGAAGACTATTTTTATTTTGGTAATATTAATGGAGAATTAATAGTAACAGATAGTAATTTAAATATTTTAAAAATATATAAGATTTTTCAAGAAGAAATTAAAAAAATACAAATATTTGATACAAAAATTTATGTGCTTTCATTTAGCAATAGAATGAAAATATTTGATAAAATAAATTCTGAAAATAAATTTGATGATGTTGTAAATGAATTTATGTATAAATACAAAATACATGAAAGTTATAAAGATTTTTTCGATATTAATATAGTTTCAAAAATTAAAGGATTTATAGATAATTTAGATGCAGATTATGTAAGTTATACACCAAGTTCAGAAAAAATATTTAAAGCTTTAAATCAAGATATTTCTAATATTAAAGTTTGTATTATGGGTAAAGATCCATACTTTCAAAGAGGCGTTGCAACAGGACTTGCTTTTGAAGTAGAAAGTGATAATTGGCATGATGAGAAAGTAAATACATCTCTAAAGAATATTTTGAAATTGATATATAAAACATATACAGGTAAGATGGGAGATATTTCTGAAATAAGAAATTCTATATTAAAGAAAGAATTTAATATTTTACCACCAAATAAAATATTTAAGAGTTGGGAAAAACAAGGTGTATTATTATTGAATTCCTCTTTAACAACTTTAATTGATAAAGCAGGTGCTCATCATAAATTTTGGGAGAATATAATTAATGATTTAATAGTATATATTAGTAACAAAAACCTAAATATAACATATCTATTATGGGGTAATGATGCTGCCTTAATGGAAAAATATATAGCTAATGGAGAAATAATTAAACATAATCATCCAGCTATATGTGGTAACTTAAAAAATGAAAATGATTTTATGTTAGGTAAATCTTTTGAATTAACAAAAAAATATATAAATTGGTTAGGAGTGTAGAAATGAGTAAAATTGTATTAGAAGGATTAACTTTTGATGATGTATTATTAATACCTCAAAGTTCAACTATTATTCCAAGTGAGGTAGATTTAAAAACTAAATTAACAAAAAAATTAACGTTAAATGTACCTATTATTAGTGCGGCTATGGATACAGTTACTGAAGCTGAACTTGCTATTGCTATAGCAAGAGAGGGTGGTATAGGATTTATTCATAAGAATATGACTATAGAAAGACAAGCAGAAGAAGTTAATAAAGTTAAAATATTTGAAAGTGGTATGATAACTAATCCTATTACTTTAAATGTTGGATCTGATTTACAAGAAGCAAACGAAATTATGAGAAAATATAAAATTTCTGGGTTACCTGTAATTAATGGTGAAAATGAATTATTAGGTATAATAACTAATAGAGATTTAAAATATAGAGAAGATTTAACTTCAAAAGTTGTAGATGTAATGACTAAAGAAAATTTAATTACTGCAAAAGTTGGAACTACATTTGAAGAAGCAAAAAAAATATTATTAGAACATAGAATAGAAAAATTACCTATAGTTGAAAATGGTAAATTAAAAGGATTAATTACTATTAAAGATATAGACAATGTTTCAAATTACCCTAATGCATGTAAAGATGATAAAGGTAGATTAAGAGTTGGAGCAGCAGTTGGGATAGGAACTGATACTTTAAGAAGAGTTAAAGCATTAGTAGAGGCAGGTGTAGATATTATTACTGTAGATTCTGCTCATGGACATTCTCATGGAGTTATAGAAAAAATAAAAGAAATAAGAAGAGAATTTCCTAATTTAAATCTAATAGGTGGTAACATTGTTACTAAAGAAGCTGCTATAGCATTAGTAGAAGCTGGAGTAGATGCAGTTAAAGTAGGAGTAGGACCAGGATCTATTTGTACAACTCGTGTTATTTCTGGAGTGGGAATGCCTCAATTATCAGCTGTAATGGAAGTTGCTGAATACTGTAATGAAAAAGGTATAGGAGTAATTGCTGATGGAGGAATAAAACTTTCTGGAGATATAGTTAAAGCTATTGCTGCAGGTGCTGACTGTGTTATGTTAGGAGGATTATTAGCAGGAACACATGAATCACCAGGTGAAGAAATTCTATATAATGGAAGAGCTTATAAGAGTTATGTTGGAATGGGTTCATTAGTGGCTATGAAAAGAGGAAGTAAAGATAGATATTTCCAATTAGAGTCTGCAACTGATAAACTAGTACCAGAAGGTATAGAATCTATGGTTCCATTAAAAGGAAAATTAAAAGACGTATTATTCCAATTATGTGGTGGATTACGTTCAGGAATGGGATATTGTGGTACACCTACTATTGAAGATTTAAAAGTTAATGGTAAATTTGTTAAAATTACTAATGCTGGATTAAAAGAATCACATCCTCATGATGTTATAGTTACTAAAGAAGCACCAAATTATAGTGGAATTAAATAGGAGATAGAATGTTGCTTTTTGATTTCGAAAATTTAGAGGATAAAAAAAAAGAATACGAAAAATTAAGACAAGATATAGAAAAATATAATCACTATTACTATAATCTTGATGAAAGTTTAATCACAGATCAAGAATATGATATGTTGTTGAAAAAATTAGAACAAATGGAAAAGGATTTTCCAGATTTTAAATTGGACAACTCACCCACGGAAATATTAGGTGGGAAATCTAGTGAAAAATTTAAAAAAGTTAAACATAAAAATCCTATGCTGAGTCTTTCTAATACATACTCTATGAATGATCTTAGAGCTTTTGATTTAAGAATAAAAAAAGATACAGGAGAAAATGTAGAATATATACTTGAATTAAAACTTGATGGATTAAGTATAAGTCTTATTTATGAAAAAGGTAAATTAGTTAAAGCAGTCACTAGGGGAGATGGAAGTATAGGAGAAGATGTTACAGAAAATGTTTCTCAAATTTTTAGTATTCCAAAAGTATTAAAAAAAGAAATTGATTTGGAAGTTAGAGGAGAAATAGTTTTACCTTTAAAAGAATTTGAAAGAATTAATCTTGAAAGAGAAGAAAATGGAGAAACTGTTTTTGCAAATCCTAGAAATGCTGCTGCTGGAACTATTAGACAGTTAGATAACACTATAGTAAAAGATAGAAATTTAGATTGTTACCTATATTATTTAGTTAATCCAGAAAAATATGGAGTTTCTACACATCTAGAGTCTATTGATTTTATTGAAAAATTAGGATTTAAAACTACAAAAGTTTTTACTAAATGTAATTTTATTGATGATTTAGAAAAAGAAATAGAATTTTGGGATAAAAATAGAAAAAATCTAGAATATGAAACTGATGGGTTAGTTATAAAAGTAAATGAATATAAATGGTATAACATTTTAGGATTTACATCTAAATCACCTAAATGGGCTATAGCGTATAAATTTAAAGCTGAACAAAAAGAAACTAAAGTATTGGATGTAAGTTTTCAAGTTGGTAGAACAGGTGTCATAACACCTGTTGCTGAACTTGAGCCTGTAAATATATCAGGTTCTGTTGTTAAAAGAGCTTCATTACATAATATGGATGAAATAGAAAGATTAGGCTTAAAAATTGGTGATACAGTATTAATAGAAAAAGCTGCAGAAATAATACCACAAGTAGTTAAAACTATATTTGAAAAAAGAGATGGTTCTGAAAAAAATATAGAATATATAAAAAAATGTCCTAGTTGTAATAGTGATGTAATAAAAGAAGAAGGACAGGTTGCAATTAAATGTAAAAATTTAAACTGTCAAGAAAAATTGAAGAGAAAAATAGAATACTTTGTAAGTAGAGATGCATTAAACATACAAGGACTAGGTAATAAGATAGTTGAAAAATTCGTTGATTTAAAATTGATAAAATCTGTTACAGATATTTTTTCTTTAAAAGATTATAGAGAAGAATTAATGAGTTTAGATAAAATGGGTCAAAAAAGTGTTGATAATTTATTAAACAATATTGAGAATTCAAAAAATATTAGTTTTGAAAAGTTTTTTTATTCTTTAGGTATTGAATTTGTAGGTAAAACTACATCAAAATTAGTGGTAAAGCATTTTAAAACTATAGATAAAATTATTGATTCAAGTCATGAAGAGTTAATGTCTATAGAAGGTGTAGGAGAAAAAGTAGCTTCTTCTATATATAACTATTTTAAGGACACAGAAAATATCTTATTAATAAATGAATTTAAAAATATTGGCATTAATTTAGAATACATAAGTGATGAAATAGTAAATAATGATTTCATAACTAATAAAAAATTTTTAGCAACTGGTAAGTTTACAAATTTAAAAAGAGAAGAAGTTAAAGAATTGATAGAAAAAAATGGAGGAATCTATTTATCATCTGTTAGTAAAAATTTAGATTATTTAATAGTTGGTGAAAAAGCAGGTTCTAAATTAGAAAAAGCTAATAAATTAGGGGTTAAAATATTAACAGAGGAAGAATTTTTAAAATTGAAAGGTTAAAAAATGAAATTATTCGTACCAGAGGGATATAAAACAAGTTTAAATATTATGCAAACAGAGGTTGCAATTAAGGAAATTAAAGATTTTTTTGAGAGAGGTCTTGCAGATGCTCTTAATTTAACAAGAATTTCAGCACCTCTATTTGTAGTTAAATCAACAGGACTAAATGATAACTTAAATGATGTAGAAAGACCAGTTGCATTTGACATGAAGGAAAGTCCAGAAACAACAATTGAAATTATACATTCACTTGCAAAATGGAAGAGAATGGCATTAAAAAGATATGGAATAAAAGAAAATTATGGTATATATACAGATATGAATGCCATAAGACGTGATGAAGATTTAGATAATACTCATTCAATATATGTAGATCAATGGGATTGGGAATTAGTAATATCAAAAGAAACTAGAGAAAGAGGAATAGAATTCTTAAAAGAAACTGTAACTAAGATATACAAGGTATTTTTAGCAACAGAATCATATGTTAATATGAAATATCATGATTTAAAACAATTATTACCTAATGATATTTATTTCTTAACTTCTCAAGAACTTGAAGATATGTATCCAAACTTAAGTCCAAAAGAAAGAGAAAATGAGATTACAAGAAAACATAGAGCAGTATTTTTAATGCAAATAGGTAAAGAATTAAAAAGTGGAGAGAAACACGACGGAAGAGCACCAGATTATGATGATTGGGAGTTAAATGGTGATATATTAGTATGGAATGATATTTTAAAATCAGCATTTGAATTATCGTCTATGGGAATTAGAGTAGATAAAGATACATTAAGAAAACAATTAGAGATTTCAGGTAATAAGGATAGAGAAAATTTAGATTATCATAAAATGTTATTGAATGATGAATTACCACTAACTATTGGTGGAGGATTAGGACAATCAAGAATATGCATGTTTTTTTTACAAAAAGCTCATATAGGAGAAGTACAGGCTTCTATTTGGACTAAAGAAATTGAAGAAGAATGTATAAAAAATGGGATAAATTTATTATAAAAAACCTCACTGTGTGAGGTTTTTATTTTTCAAAATTGTATGCATTACAAACTTGACAAAAATACAATGAGGTTATATAATAAATAAAACAATATATAAGGTGGTAATATGCATTTAATAGAAAAATATTTAAAAGATAAGGGAATAAAACCCTCAATACATAGGATAAAAATTCTTGATTATTTACATTCTAATCACATACATCCAACTGTAGATAAGATATATAAAGATTTATTGCCAGAGTTGCCAACTTTATCTAAAACTACAGTATATAATACTTTAAATTTATTTGTAGAAAATAAAATTGCAAATGCAATAGTAATAGAGGGCAATGAAACAAGATATGATGTTGAAAATTATCCACATGGACATTTCAAATGTTTAAACTGTGGTAAAATGGTTGATTTTGAGATAGATTATAATAAATTTGATTTAGAAATATTAAGAGAAATTAGTATAGATGATGTACAATTCTACATAAAGGGTAAATGTAAAAAATGCAAAGATTGATATTATATATATTTATATATATAATTTATATAGTTAATATATGGAAAAAAAATAAAAAATGTAGTAAAATAGTAATTAAGTGAATGAAATAAGTAGAAAGGAGTAGAATTAATATGGACGATAAAAAACAAAATGATCTACTATTAGAAGTAAGAAATTTAATAACAAGTTTTCGTATAAAAGATACATATTATAATGCTGTTGATGGTGTAAGTTTTGATTTAAGAAAAAATGAGGTTTTAGCCATAGTTGGTGAGTCTGGTTGTGGTAAATCTACACTTGCAACTTCAATAATGGGATTACATAATCCAATATATACAAAAGTTTCTGGAGAAATTAATTTTGAAGGAAATAATTTAGTTGATTTTACAGAGAAAGAATTCAATGATATAAGAGGAGCTAAAATAGGAATGATATTCCAAGATCCATTATCTGCATTAAATCCTTTAATGAGAATAGGGAATCAAATAGAAGAAGGATTAAAATATCATACAAATTTAACTCCAGAAGAAAGAGTAAACAGAGTTAAGGAATTAATAACAAAAGTAGGGATAAATAATCCAGAAAGAGTTATGAGACAATTCCCGCATGAGTTATCTGGAGGAATGAGACAGAGAATAATAATAGCTATTGCACTTTCTTGTAGACCAGATATACTAATTGCTGATGAACCTACAACAGCATTAGATGTTACTATACAAGCTCAAATTCTTGATTTAATTCGTGAATTACAATCAGATATAGGAGCGGGTATAATACTAATTACACATGACTTAGGAGTAGTTGCTGAGATAGCTGATAGAGTTGCTGTAATGTATGCAGGAGAAATTGTAGAGCTTGCTTCAGTATATGATTTATTTAGAAATCCGCAACATCCATATACTAAATCATTATTAAGTTCTATACCACAAATGGATTCAAACTCTGATGATGATTTACATGTTATACATGGTACAGTTCCATCATTAAAAAATCTTCCAAGAAAAGGATGTAGATTTAGACATAGAATTCCTTGGATAGCAGAAGGGGAACATGAAGAAGTACCAACATTGCATGAAGTTGAAGAAGGACACTTTGTAAGATGCACATGTTACAAAAACTTCTATTTTGCAAAAGAAGGTGAGGAATAGTGAGCAAATTAATTAAATTAGAAGGACTTAAAGTTCATTACCCAATTAGAGGAGGTTTTTTTAATACTATTCAAGATTATGTTAAAGCCGTTGATGGTGTAAGCATGGAAATAGAAAAAGGAAAAACTTATGGATTAGTTGGAGAATCTGGTTCTGGAAAGTCAACTATAGGGAAATCTATAATAGGATTAGAAAAAATTACTGAAGGCAAACTTTTCTATGAAGGTGAAGAAATTAATTTAAATAGAGTAAAGAGAAAATCAATGTATAGAAAGAATGTGCAAATGATATTCCAAGATTCAATGTCTTCATTGAATCCTAAAAAAAGGGTTTTAGATTTATTATCTGAACCTTTAAAAAACTTTGAGAACTTTACTCCAGAACAAGAAAGAAAAAGAGTAGTAGAATTACTTGAAATAGTTGGTATGACTGAAGATAATATAGTTAAATACCCACATGAGTTTAGTGGAGGACAAAGACAAAGATTAGGTGTTGCAAGAGCGATAGCAACTAATCCCAAATTAATAATAGCAGATGAGCCTGTATCAGCTTTAGATTTATCTGTACAAGCTCAAGTATTAAATTACATGAAAAAAATACAAAAACAATTAGGTTTAAGCTATATATTTATATCTCATGATTTAGGTGTTGTAAAACATATGTGTGATCATATTTCTATAATGTATAAAGGAAGATTTGTTGAAACAGGAGATAAAAAAGTAATTTACTCTCAACCACAACATATTTATACTAAGAGATTAATAGCAGCTATACCTGATGTTAATCCTTTAATTAGAGATGAAAAGAGAGACTTTAGGGTACAAATTGATAAAGAATATAAAGAATTAGAAAAAGTATACTATGATGAAAATGGAAAAGTATTTGATTTAGAATTATTTGATGAATCAAATGAACATTATGTTGCTTTAAAAAAGGGAGGTAAATAAAATATGTGGAAAACGGTTTTAAGAAGAGTTATTGCAATGATTCCTCAATTATTTATCTTAAGTATTATAGTATTCGTGGTTGCTAAGTTAATGCCAGGGGATCCGTTTACTGGGTTAATATCTCCGACAACACCACCTGAAGCAATAGAAAAATTAAGAAGAGAAGCAGGGTTATACGATCCTTTATATGTTCAATATGTTAATTGGATGAAAAGAGCATTTAGTGGAAATTTTGGTATAAGTTATACATATAAATTACCAGTAACAAGAATAATAGGTGAAAGAATATATAATACATTTTTCTTATCATTATTATCAGTTATTTTAATGTATTCAATTGCAATTCCTTTAGGGATTTTAAGTGGAAGATATGATGGTTCAAGATTAGATAAAATTGTTACAGTTTATAACTTTATAAGTTATGCAATGCCTACATTTATCTTATCATTATTAATGGTATTTATTTTTGGATATAAATTAAGAATATTCCCTACTGGAGGTTCAGTAGATTTAGGATATACACCTGGTACTTCAGCTTATGTAATTAATAAGATATATCACTTATTATTACCAGCTATAACATATGCTTTACTTGCTACAACATGGACTATAAGATACTTAAGAAGTGAAATTATAGATTCAAAATCATTAGATTATGTTAAAACAGCAAGAGCAAAAGGTGTACCTGAATCAGTTGTTTATTCAAAACACATCTTTAGAAACTCTGTATTACCTATAGCAGCTTTCTTAGGTTATACTATTACAGGTTTATTTGGTGGATCTATATTTATAGAAACTATATTTAATTATCCAGGTATGGGACAATTATTTATTTCATCAATATCATCTAGAGATTATTCAGTTATTACAACATTAATATTATTTTATGGATTCTTAAGTTTATTAGGTTCATTATTATCTGATATCTTATTAATGATAGTAGATCCAAGAATTAGAATAGAGTAAAGGAGGAGAAAAATGAAGACAAACGAAGATTTAGAATTAGAAATGGATGAAATGCACGAAAAATCAGAACAAAAAGAAAATGTTGATAATTTTAAAAGTGAAGTTCCATCAGGATTTAATGTAATTAAAAGAGAGTTTCAGAAAGATAAAGCTGCTTTATTTTCTCTAACTTTATTTGTAAGTTTAATATTAATAATATTTATATCTGCAACATTTTTCTTAGATGTTAACGATGTAATGAAGGTTAGGTTATTAGATAAGTATGCAGCTCCATTAGAAGGTTATTGGTTAGGAGCTGACTATGGTGGGCGTAGTATACTAGGTCAGTTAATTATTGGTGCTAGAAACTCAATAGTAATAGGATTCTCAGTAACTATAATTACATCATTTATTGGAATAGTAGTAGGAGTAATTATTTCTTATTATGGTGGTTGGATAGAAAATATTGCAATGAGAATTATAGATTTCATAAGTATTTTACCAACTACATTAATAATAATAGTTTTTGTTACTATAGTGCCTCAATACAATGTTGTTACATTTATATTAATAATGTCAGTATTTTATTGGACAGGAACAGCAAGACTTATTCGTAGTAAAGTATTATCAGAAGTTAGAAGAGACTATATTAATGCATCAAAAACTATGGGTACTAGTGATGTTAAAATAATTTTTAGAGAATTATTACCAAATATTTCATCTTTAATTATTGTTGGTTTAACTTTAGGTTTTGCAGGGAATTTAGGGATAGAAACAGGATTAACTTTCTTAGGTTATGGTTTACCTCCTCAAGTTCCATCTTTAGGAATATTAATAAGTTATGCAACAGCTCCAGAAGTACTTGCTGATAAATGGTGGGTATGGATGCCAGCATCATTATTAATCTTAGTTATTATGTTATGTATTAACTATATTGGAGAAGCATTAAAGAGAGCTAGTGACGCTAGACAAAGATTAGGATAAAAAAAGCTGAATTTTAATTCAGCTTTTTTATTTTATATATTTAGTTAAAACCTTACATCCATCTTCAGTTACAAATATGTCATCTTCAATTCTAATACCTACTTTATCAGGTATATATATACCTGGTTCAATAGTAAATGTTATCCCTGGTTCTAATAAATCTTTTGTTTTTTCTGATACATCAGGGTATTCATGACAGTCCATACCTAATCCATGACCTAATCTGTGATTGAAATATTTTCCGTATCCAGCTTCAGTAATTATATCTCTTGCAATTTTATCTAAATATGCAAATGATATTCCAGGTTTTACAGCCTTTATTGCCTCTGTATTTGCACGTAATACTAAATCATATATTTCTTTTTCAAATTTTCCAACTTTACCAAATTCTATACATCTAGTAATATCGCTTGCATATCCTTTGTAATAACATCCTAAATCTAGTAAAACATATTCATTTTCTTTAAGTTTTCTAGAACCGCTTACACCATGTGGACTAGCTGCATTTTCACCGAATAATACAATAGTATCAAAACTCATTTTACAAATATTATGTTTTTTTATTTCATTTTCTATTATTGATTTTAATTCAAGTTCAGTAATACCAACCCTTAAATTTTTAACTGCAATATCTATACATATATCAGCATAATATGCTGCCTTTTCCATAAGCTCTAATTCTTTATCATTTTTTTTCTTTCTAAAATTTCTAACCAAAGATGAAATATCTTTTACTTCAGAAACATTATATACATCTTTTATAGATTCATATCTTGATACTGTTAAATGATCTTTTTCTATTCCCAATTTACTTATATCAGAAGTATATTTTTTTAAAACTTCATATGGATTTTGTGTATCTAAGTATCCGATAACTGTAATATCATTTGTAGATTTTTTCGCATCTTCTTCCTCTAATTTAGGACATAGAATAAATTCTTCACCTTTATTATTTAAAGCATATATCAATGTTCTTTCGTGAGGATCACATGCAAAATTTGTTAAGTATTCTACATTTTTTGGTGTTGTAATCATTATTGTATCAAGTTTTTAATTTTGAATAAATTCTAGTAATTCTTTCTTTTTCATATTATCACCTCTTTTTTTATTATACTCGTATAATTTGAATATTGCAATAAAAAAATATGCAAATTCCAATAATAAACTTATAACTCTATTAGTTCCATTGACATTTGATTTTATTCGGTGTATCATTAGTGTATAACAAGGAGAGGTGAAGAAAATGAAAAAAAATTTAAGAAATTTATTTATTGGTATAGTAGTAAGTTTATTTATTACGTCATGTTCTGCTTTAACAGCAAAAGAACAATATGAAAGAGGAGATTATATAGGAGCTCTTGAAACTACAGCATATGAACTGAAAAATGCTAAAGGTCCTGTTCCTGTAGAAATTGAAAGAGAAATCATAAACAGAATAAGAGAAACAGAAAATAGGTATGTTTCTATAATAAATAATGCAACAGATGAAAGAACTATTTCAAATACATATTTTGAATTATGGCAGATGGGTAGTATTATAGAAAAAAATCCTATTTTAGAAAAATATACAGATTTTAGATTAAGACAAGATAATTATAGAAATTTAAATAAAGCTATTGAATCAATTAAAAAATATGCTAATTATGACTTAAACGATAGAATTAATTCTTTAGGGGAATTTATTAATAAATTAAGAAATGCTGGTGCAAAAAACGGACAATATTCATCATTATTTGAATCATTTGCAAGATATACAGCAGATATATATATTAATAAAGCTGAAAGTTTAGAAAGACTTGCAAAATTTGAAGAAGCTAAAGAATTATATTATAGAGGATATGAATCATATAAAGACTTTAGTGATAATTATAGAAATTCTCAACAAAAATACATTAACCTTAAAAAAGATATTGATTTAGCTTTAGCTTCTGAGTATTATACTTCTGGAATAAGCTTATATAATTCATCAAGATTTTCTGAAGCTAAAACTAAATTAGAACAATCAAGATCTATTTATTATAAATATTCTATGAGTAGAAATGTTGATCAAATTGATACTTATTTAAAAGATATTAAACGTAGAATAGACTTTGATGTTGCAAATAGAAATTTTGATGAAGCTAAGAAAAACTATAATTCAGGTAGCTATGACAGAGCTAAAACAAGATTTTTAGAAGCTAAGAAAATTTATGAATATTATGGTAATTATACTTTATCTAGAGAAATTGATGTATATTTAGAAAATATAAAATATAGACAAGAATTACAAATAGCAGATAAATATTTTGAAGAAGGTCAAAGAAACTATAACTTACAAAGATATGATGTAGCAAAAACATCATTTGAAAAAGCAAGAGAAATATACATTTCTCGTGGTGAAAGATCTAAAGTAAGTCAAATAGATGTATATTTAGAAAATATTAGAACTAGAACAGGAAACAATCAAGCTAATAATTTTGATGTATATTACAGACAAGCTATGTCATATAGAGAACAAGGTGATAAAGCTTATAGATTAGACGATGCAAATTATTACTATAAATTAGCAATAGATAGTTTTAAAAAAGCTTTAAATTATACAAATGATTACTATAAACGTAATGAAGTTAATAGATTAATACAAGATTTAGAATTAAAAATAAAAAATAATAATTCTAATTATGAAAAAGAATATAAGTTTGTACAAGAGTTTAATAAGGCTGTAGAGTTTGTAAATTTAGGAGATAAACAAACTACTTATGAGAATGCAAATTATTACTATAAACAAGCAATAACTGCATATAAAAATGCATATGATTTAACTAATGATAGAAATAGAAAAAATGAAATAAACACATATATTAAAAATTTAGAGCAAAAAATAAATCAAAATAATAAAGAGATAAGTAATTTGTCAAAATATACAGAATTATATAACAAAGCTAAAAATCTTATAAAACTTGGAGAAAGTAAACAAAATAGATTTGATGCTAATTACTATTTTAGACAAGCAATTAACTTATTAAATGATTCTTTAAAATATACTAAAGATTCTAAAATGATTAAAGATACAAAAAATTTAATTTCTGATTTAGAAAAAAGAATTAATATGGATTTCTATATCAATGATTTCACTAAAATGTACAATGAAGCACAAGAATTTGTTAAATTAGGTGATAGTAAAATAAGAGTTGAAGATTCAAATTATTACTATTTAAAAGCAATAGAAACATTTGAAAGAGCAATTAAATATACAACTGATCAAACAAAAATAAATGAAATAAATATTATTATAAAAGATTTAAAAACAAGAGTAGTGTTCTAATACTTAAAAGACTAGTAAAAACTAGTCTTTTTTTTTAGAAAATAATTGAAAAAAAAGTAAAAATATGATAGACTGAATATAATGGGAGGAATATGAAAAGATATATATTTCTAATGTTTTATTTACTATTGTTAAGCTGTTCAAGTATTGAAAATAAAGCAACGATAACTAACTTTGAAAAAAAAATTATTTCAAATGAAGTAATTAAAGTGCAAAATGAAATTATTGATTTAGCAAAAATAGATAATAAAGACGAAATAAAAAAAAGGATAGTAACAACACTTAAAAATGAAATGATATTGTCACACTTATCAAATTATAATTTTTCAGAGTTTATAATTATGTTTTCTGAAGAATTAGAAGTATTATCAAGTAATAAAGTAAAATCTATTTTATTAATAAATTATGAAACAGAAACTTGGTATTTTGATATAATTTGGGAGAAAGAAGATAATAATTGGATGATTAGTAGTGTTGAATTTGAATAAAAAAGAAGGGAGAAAAAATGGTTGTTTATATATTAATCATCTTAATTGCGGTAATTATTGTTTTAGTTGGATATAATTTAACTAAAAGTAAATTTACTAAAAAATATGGTGAATATAGTGACTTAGAATTGAAAATATTTAATTTAAAAAGAAAATTAGAAACTACAAAAAAAGATGTAGAAAGAGAAATTGAATCATACAAAAAAGAAGAAACTTTAAAAGTTAAAGAAGAACTTTTAGCTCAGAGAAAATTAGTTGATGAAGAAATTAAAGTTATGAAGTCTGAAATTTTAGTTAAAGAGGAAAGGATAGCTAAAAAAGAAGAAAATTTAGAATTAAGAACTAATAAATTAGAAGAAAAAGAAGCTAAATTAGAAGAAAGAAAAGAAAAAATTGTTGAAATTGAAAATGAATTAAATTCAATGATAGAAAAAGAAGAAAAAGAATTAGAAAGAATTTCAGGTCTTACTTCTGAACAAGCAAAAGAGATAATTTTAATTAAATTAGAAGATGAATTAGAATATGATAAAGCTCGTTTAATTAGAGATTATGAATACAATTTAGAAAGAGAAAAAGAAAGATTAGCAAAATCTGCAATAGCAATTGCAATAAATAAATCAGCTTCAGATTATGTTGCTGATGCAACTATTTCTGTAGTTCAATTACCTAGTGAAGAAATGAAGGGTAGAATTATAGGTAAAGAGGGAAGAAATATTAGAGCTTTAGAAGCTGCAACAGGTGTTGATTTAATTATAGATGATACTCCTGAAGCTGTTGTACTTTCATCTTTTGATGGAGTTAGAAGAGAAGTTGCAAGACTAGCTCTTGAAAAATTAATACAAGATGGAAGAATACACCCTACTAAGATAGAAGAATTAGTTGAAAAATGTCAAGCAGAAGTTGAAAATTCAATGATAAGTGCAGCTGAAGAAGCAATATTAGAAGTTGGAATTCCTGCTTTACCAAAAGAAGTTTTAAAAACTTTAGGTAAGCTTAAATTTAGAACATCTTTCGGGCAAAATATATTACAACATTCAATAGAAGTTGCACATTTATGTTCTGCCTTAGCAACTGAATTAGGTGTAAATGTTGATTATGCAAAAAGAGCTGGATTATTACATGATATAGGAAAAGCATTCTCTCATGAACAAGAAGGTTCTCATGCAATTAATGGAGCAGATTTCTTAAGAAGATTCTCTAGAGAAAATGAAATAGTTATTAATGCTGTAGAGGCACACCACAATGAAGTTGAACCTACTTCAGTTGAAGCAATTATTGTACAGGCTGCAGATGCAATTAGTGCTGCAAGACCAGGTGCTAGAAGAGAAACATTATCAAATTACTTAAAACGTTTAGAGCAATTAGAAGAAATTGCAAATTCACATCATGGAATAGAAAGTTCATATGCTATTCAAGCTGGAAGAGAGTTAAGATTAATTGTTAAACCAGAAGAAATTAGTGATGATCAAGCAGTAATATTATCAAGAGAAGTTGTTAAAGATATTGAAGAAAAAATGCAATATCCAGGACAAATAAAAGTTACTGTTGTTAGAGAAACAAGAGCAACTGAATATGCAAAATAGTTTTTAAGTTAATTAAGTAGAATATTAAGCAGTCATATTTAATTGACTGCTTAAATTTTTAGAATGGGGAAATTATGAAATTTGCAATTATAGGAGATGTAGTTGGATTACCAGGAGAAGATACACTTTTTAAATTTTTATCAAAAAGAGCAAAAAATTATGATTTTATTATAGTAAATGCAGAAAATATAGATAGAGGTTTTGGTATAGTACCAAATAATGCAAAAAGTATGTTTAATTATGGTGTTGATGTAATAACTTTAGGAAATCATACTTTTGATAAAAAGGAAATTTATGATTATTTAAATAATGAAGAAAGAATAATAAGACCATATAATTTTTCTAAGGAAAATCCGGGAAAAGGTTATGCAATAATCAAAAAAAATAATGTTAAAATAGCAGTAATAAGTTTACAAGGTAAAGTATATATGAATACAAATCATTGTCCTTTTTTAGCTGTAGATGAATTGATTGAGGAGTTAAAATCTGAGGTGGATATAATCATTGTAGATTTTCACGCCGAGGTTACGTCTGAAAAAAATGCTATGGGATGGAATTTAGCAGGTAAAGCGTCATTAGTATACGGTACTCACACCCATATACAAACGGCTGATGAAAGAATATTGTTAAACAAAACTGGATATATTACAGATGTTGGTATGACAGGTGGTCATGATGGTATAATAGGTATGAATAAAAAAGAGATAATAAAGAAGTTTAAAAATGGAATGCCAACTAAATATACTGTATGTGAAGAAAATAAGAGAATTAATGGTATAGAGGTGGTTATAGATCCAAAAAACGGTAAAACAACTTCTATTACGAGAATAAATTTATCATATGAAGAAATATAGAGGTGAAAAAATGATAATTGCTATTGATGGTCCATCAGGTAGTGGGAAAAGTAGTGTAGCTAAAGCTATAGCAAAAAAATTAAATATTACTCACTTAGATACAGGAGCTATGTATAGATTATTAGGATATAAAATAATTAAAGATAATTTAGATATTAATAATATTAATAATATTAATAATATTAATAATATTTTGAAAGAATTAAATATTGATATTGTAGGAGAAAAATTCTTTTTAGATGATATAGATGTAACTAAAGAAATTAGGGCAAATAATGTATCTATGATGGCTTCTTCAGTTTCTAAAATTAAAGAAGTAAGAGAATACATGGTTGCAATGCAAAGAGAAATATCTAAAAATAAATCTGTCATATTAGATGGTAGAGATATAGGTACAGTTGTATTTCCAGATGCTGATATAAAAATATACTTAAATGCATCTGCAAGTGTAAGAGCGAATAGAAGATATTTAGAAGATAATAAATTAGACTATAATAAAATACTTGAAGATATTATTAAAAGAGATTATGATGATATGAATAGAGAGCACTCTCCTTTAAAAAAGGCAGAAGATGCTATAGAAATAAATACTGATAATTTATCATTTGAAGAAGTATTAAATAATATATTAGAGTTGGTGAGTGATTATGTGTGCGTATGCAATAATTAATTTGGATGCTTATGAAAGAAATTTAAAAAAAATAATTGATAAAGTACCATCTGAAAAAATTATGGCCGTTGTAAAGGCTAATGCTTATGGACATGGTTCATTAGAAATTGTAAAAAGAGCTATTAAGTTAGGTGTAAACTTTTTTGGTGTTGCAAGAAAAAGTGAAGCATATGAGATAATAGAAATGTTTTCAAATGTAAATGTTTTAATACTTTCACCTATATCTAGAAGTGAAATAAAAGAAGCAGTTTCAAAAGGAATACATTTAACTATTTCTAATTTTGAAGATATAGAATATATTTTAGAAAATAAAATAGTAGGTAATTTTCATTACGCTATAGAAACTGGTATGGGTAGAATAGGTTTTATGGAAGATGAAATTGAAAAAGCATATAATTTATTAAAACCTGTTGGTATATTTTCACATCTATCTTCTGCAGACTTTGATGAAGAATATACAAAATTACAAATAGAAAAATATGCTAGAATAGTTTCAAAATTAGATGTAAAATATAAACATTTGTTGAATAGTTTTGGAAGTATTAAATATAATAAAGAATATGATTTATATAGAGTTGGAATAATAATGTATGGTGGAGAAATGAATGAAATATTTGAACCTGTTATGACTTTTAAAGCTAGAGTAAATCATATTAAAATATTAGAAGATGATGCATTTATTGGGTATTCAAAAACTTATTTTGCTAAAAAAGGAGATATAATTGCAACTGTATCTTGTGGTTATGCAGATGGAATGTTGAGATATATGTCTAATAAGTCTAGAGTTTATTTTAATGGTAAATTTTATCCTATAGTTGGTAATATATGTATGGATCAATTTATGATTAAAGTTGATGATGAAATAAAAATTGATGATTTTGTTGAAATTTTTGGAGAACATATATTGGTAAATGATTTAGCTAAAGAGTTAAATACCATTAGTTATGAATTATTATGTGCTGTTTCTTCGAGAGTTGAAAGAAGTTATTGGACGGAGGAATAATGATTTTAGATATATTAATTGTGATATTAACAATATTTTTTATAATAGGTGGTTATAGAAAAGGTTTTGTCAAGTCTGCTTTTAACTTGATAAAACTTTTAGTAGTAATTTATTTTACTCCTATATTCTTACCTTTAGTGGAGCTATTTACTAATATCAAAACAGATAATACATTATTTAGATATGTAGCATATTTCTTGATTTTTATATTCTTATATATATTAATATCTATTTTGGTAAATTTTATTACAAAATTATTATCAATTACGCCATTAGGTATAGTAAATAAATTATTAGGAGCTGTTTTTGGATTTATTAAATCAAGTATTATTATTCTTATTACTATAATAATATTATTATTTCTTTCAAACAAAACAGAAAGTGCGAAAGAGTTATTAAATAAATCGGTATTAGTAGAATATATTTCAATATATACAGGTAGATATAATTCTTTATTTCCTAAGTTTATTTCTGAAAAACTTGATGAATTTAGAATAGAAAATCTTGAAAAGAATTTTAAAAGAAGTCTTTTAAAAGATATAGAAGAGGGTAAGTAATATGGTGAAAATAGTAGATATTTTGGGTATAAAAACAATAATTAATAAAATTGAAGATGATGCTTCATTTACATTATCTATATGCTTTAATACAGGTTCTATGGAGGAAAAAGAAAATGAAAAAGGTATTTCTCATATGTTAGAGCATATGATGTTTACAGGAACAAATAAAAGAAATAATTTTGAGATATCAGAAGAAATGGATTTTTATGGAGCTAAGTACAATGCTTATACTTCTAAAGAAATAACTTGTTACTACTTTACTTCTTTATCTAATAAGCAAAAAATTACTTCCGAAATATTTTTTGATATGATAACGGATCCAATTTTCCCTGAAGATCAAATAAAAAAAGAAAAAGAAATTATCTTTGAAGAAATAAAGATGTCTAAAGATGATATATGGTCAGTTGTTTATGAACAAATGCAAGAAAATTTATTTAAAGGTAATGTTAAATATAATGTTATAGGAACAGAAGAAAGTGTAGGTATAATTAATCGTGATATGTTAATTGATTACTATAGAAGAAACTATACTAGAGATAATATGATAATTTCTGTTTCGGGAAATTTTGATGAATTATTATTAGAAAATCAAATTAAAGAATATTTTTCAAGATTATTACCTAATAAAACTATATTAGATTTTGAAAAAAATGATTTAATAAAAATTGATTATATAGATCAAAAAGTAATTAATCAGGTCAACATATATTTACTAACTAAAAATACTAGTTATAAAAAAACAATTAAAGATTATTATATAGAATTTTGTTTAGAATGTATAATGGGAGATGGATTTAGCTCTAGATTATTTCAAGAAGTTAGAGAAAAAAGAGGTCTTGCATATTTAGTAAATACTATTAATCTTGAATATCAAGATTTAAAAACTTTTGCTATATATATAGGTACATCTACTAATAAGTATAAAGAAGCTATAGATGTTACATATAATGTAATAGATGATTTAATAAAAAATGGAGTTACAGAAAGAGAATTAGAAAAAGTAAAAAATTCTATACTTTCTTCTCGTGCAAGTTCTAAAGAAAATAGTAAAATAGTAGGTAAGTATATAAATATGTATAGAAAATTTGGTGATATATATACAGATAAAGAAGTAGAAAAAATATTACTTTCAATTACTGTAAAAGATATAAATGAAAAAGCTAAATCATTATTAAAAGATTTTAGTACGTGTGTAATAGGAGATATAGATGGTAAATAAAAGAAATTTAACTAAATTAAAAAGTAAAATTGGAAGATTAGATAAAAGATTACTTCTAATTGTTTATTTGCTTGTTTTCATTAGTACATCTTTTGTTTATAGTGCTACAAGATCTATGTATTATGTCAAAAATAATTTATTGTGGATTGCAGTAGGAACTATAATTCTTTTTATGTCTGTATTTATTGATTATAGATTTACTAAGAAGATAATGAAACCAATATATGTATTTTCATTGTTGATATTGATTTATACACGTTTTTTTGGAGTTGTTAAGTTGGGTGCTAGAAGGTGGATAAATATAGGGATTACACAAATACAACCATCTGAATTTGTAAAAATTTTATTGATAATGATTTATTCTTTCTGGTTTGTAAAAAAGTTTTCAAACGGAATAAATTCTTTTAAAGCTATTGTTTTAGCTTTTATACCAGGTATACCAATTTTAGGATTACTATTATTACAACCAGACTTAGGGACTACATTAATTTTATGTTTTTCATTTTTATGTATGCTATATCTATCTAATGCAAATATAAAACCAATTTTAGTAATATTTATGATGGTTGGAATTTTAAGTATTCCTACATATATGTTTGTTTTAAAAGATTACCAAAAAACGAGAATAGAAGTTTTTTTGAATCCTGAAAAAGATTTAAAAAATAAGGGTTGGCATGTTGCTCAATCTAAAATATCAATAGGTTCTGGAGGTATAACTGGTAAGGGGTATTTAGAAGGAAGTCAAAGTAGACTTAAATTTTTACCAGAACCACAAACAGACTTCATATTTTCAGTTATAGGTGAAGAAGTTGGGTTTATTGGTTCTACATTTGTATTATCACTATATTTTTTACTTATTTACACTATTATAAATATTTCAAGAAAAATAATTGATGATTATGGAAGAATAATATTATATGGAATTTCTGGAGTATTTTTAGCACATGTAATAATAAATGTTGGTATGACACTAGGTATAGTTCCAGTTACAGGTAAACCTTTATTATTAATGAGCTATGGAGGGTCTTCATTTTTATCTTCATTTATTATGATAGGTTTAATACAAAGTATTAAAATACATAATGGTGATGATGATGATAAATAAATATATAGTTGATAATGAACATGCTAATATGAGGTTGGATAAATTTATTAGAAAATATTCAAAAGAAGAAAGTCTTTCGGTAATTTTTTCTTTAATTAGAAAAGGTTTTATCAAGGTTAATGGAAGAAAAAGTAAAGAAAATTATAGGCTTATCTTAAATGATGAAATAAATTTCCCTGATGAAGCAAAGATTAATATGGGCAAAAAAGTTAAAGATGAAAATATGAAAACAGATTTACTGAAGAATAATATAGTTTTTGAAGATGAAAATATATTTATAGTAAATAAGCCTAACAACATACCTATGCATAAGGGAGATAAACATAAGTATGGTTTATCTGAAATGGCAAAAATATATTATAATAGTAATAATGTAAATTTTGCAAATAGATTGGATCTTGAAACAGAAGGTTTAGTTATAGGTTGTAAAAATTTAAAGATATTAAGAAAAATAAATGATGAAATAAAAAATAAGAATATAATAAAGAGATATATTGCTGTGGTAAAACAAAAAGAACTGAAATTAAATGATGAATTTATGTCTAACAAATTTATTAAAGTATTAGAAAATAAAGTAATAGTTTCAAATGAAGGGCAATTTGCTAAAACTTTCTTCAAGGTAATAGATATATTTGATGGTAAGGCATTATTAGATATAGACTTAATTACTGGCAGAAAACATCAAATTAGAGTACATTTGTCAGATTTAGGATATCCTATTATTGGAGATAGGAAATATGGTAAAAATAATGTAAATTCAAGAATGTACCTTAAATGTTACTATATAAAATTTTTAGATTATGAAATAAAAATTGAAAGAAATTTTAATTAGTATGATAATGACTATTGACTTTTTATGAATTCGAGGTATAATCTATTATAACTTGGTGTAATGCCAATAGGAATAGGAGGAAGTATTTTGTTAGGTAAAGTTAAATGGTTTAACGAGAAAAAAGGATTTGGATTTATTTCTGGTGAAGATGGAAAAGATTATTTCTTACATTTCTCAAAAATAAACAAAAGTGGGTTCAAAACTGTTAATGAAGGTGAAGAAGTAGAATTCGACGTAGAAGATGGAGAAAAAGGACCACAAGCAACAAACGTAGTTTCTAAATAATAGATCTAAAATAGATAAATAGAATTAGTTTGGCTATCTCTTTTAAAGAGATAGTTTTTTTTTAGAAAAGAGGTTAGATGTTAAAAAAAATTTTTTCGAAATTATTAAGATCTTTAGTAGTTATAATTTCAGTAATTACTTTAACTTTTTTTATGATACATGCTCTACCTAATAATTTTATAGATGAGGAATTAGATGAAAGTGTTAAAGAACAAATTATAAAAACATACAATTTAGATAAACCTATAACAGAGCAGTATGTAAAATATATTAAAAACGTAGTTAAAGGAGATTTTGGCAAGTCTATAAAATATGAAAATATAAAAGTAGTAGATGTAATTAAAAAAAATTTTCCTACATCTCTAGATTTAGGATTAAGAGTAATATTGATTTCATCAGTTATTGCTTTATTATTAGCTATGCTATCAATTAACTTTGAAAAAATAGATAGGTTATTCTTACTTTTTTCTAGTATTTTAGTAGCTATTCCCAGTTTTGTTGTTGTTGGATTATTACAATTTTATGCAGTATATATACATAAAGAATTATTAGGTTTTTCAAAAATAAGTATTATTGGTTATTATGGTAAGGGAGAAAAAATATTACCAGTATTAACTTTAGTACTTTATTATTTACCAATAATTTTTAAATTACTTAGAAAAAAAATAAAGGAAGAATTTAAAAATGAATATGTAGAATTTGCTATGAGTAAAGGATTTAGTATTAATTATGTAATAAGAAAACATATTTTAAAAAATATTTTTCCATCATTAATTACTAGTTTGATGCCTTACTTTGTTTCTTTGATTACAGGATCATTCATAGTTGAAACCTTATTTGGTATACCAGGATTAGGTAGATATTTTACAACTTCAATAATAGAAAGAGATTATCCTATGATAATGGGACTAACAATTTTTTATACTATTATTTTAGTAATTATATTTAGTATTATGGATATTTTAGTTCTTTTACTTGATAAAAGGTTGAAGGTGATAGAAGATGAAGAATAATAAGACTTTTATAATATTTTTAATAGTAATTTTATTGTTAATTTTATTAGAAAAAATATTTAATCCATTTAATTATAGTAATCAAAATCTAAATGAAATAGACATGTCTATATTTCAAAATGGACATATATTAGGTACAGATTTCTTAGGCAGAGATATTCTAGCAAGATTATCAGAAGGTATATTAATATCTTTGCTTATTACTATAATTGTATGTATAACCTGTTTGTTTTTTTCTCTTTTAATAGGTAGCGTTATGGGTTATTATGGTGGTAAAATTGATAAATTATTTATGATGTTAATTGAATTAATATTATCTATACCTAGTATTATTATTATAATATTCATACTATTAATTTTTGGAAATAGTTTCATACTACTTGTTATTGCAATTAGTTTAACTAGAACTATCAGACTTAGTATATTAGTAAGGAATGAAGTAAAAAAAATAAAGATTTTAAATTATGTAGAAGTTGCAAAAAGTATGGGGGCAGATACTTTTTATTTATTAAAAAGACATATTATCCCTAATATTTTACCTATAATATTTGTTAGAATAACTTTAATGATACCAGGTATAATCTTTACTGAAAGTTATCTATCATTTATGGGTATAGGAATTAAACTTCCAACACCATCTTTAGGTAATTTAATTTCTAGTGGTTTTTCTAGATTTTTAGTTCAACCTAAACAATTTCTTCTTGCAAGTTTTGTATTGATAATTATTACTCTAATTTTTGGAGGTATTTATGAAAATAGTAGAGATTAATAATTTAATTATAAAAAGTTTAGAAAAAAATATAGTAGATAATATTAGTTTCTATATTAATAGTGGAGAGGTATTATCTCTTATTGGTAGTTCAGGTAGTGGTAAAAGTCAAATAGCAAAAACCATTAAAGGTATTTCAAAATTAATAATTAATGGCGAAATAAAATTAAATAATATAGATAAAAATGAAATAGGGTATATATTTCAAGATTTTTCTTTAAGTTTAAATCCAGTATTAAAAATAAAAAATCAATTAATAGAAGCTGTAATATATCATAAAAAAATGAAAAGAAATTTAGCTATAGAAAAAGCTAAAAATATTTTTAAATATTTAAATTTAGAAGAAAGTATATTAGAAAAATACCCTTTTGAATTAAGTGGTGGTCAAAAACAAAGAGTTGTAATAGCTATATGTTTGATGATGGAACCTAAGTTATTAATATGTGATGAAATAACAACTGGACTAGATAATATAAATGAATATGAAATATTAAAGTTAATAACGAGTTTAAATATTTCTGTGCTGTTGATAACTCATAATATTTATGCAGTAAAAAAATTAAGTAATAGAATTTTACTTTTAAATAAAGGAAAAATTTTACAAGTTGATAATATTGAAGAATTAAAAAAATATAATGACATAGAATATATAAATGCAATGAATAGGGTGTTTTTAAATGAAAATTATTAAGTTTTCTAATGTATATAAGAAATTTGAGTCTAAATATGCATTAAAAGGTATAGATTTAGAAATAAAAAAGAATAGTATAGTAGCTATAATAGGTGAAAGTGGAAGTGGTAAGAGTACCATAGGAAAAATAATATCTGGATTAATTTTACCAACTAAAGGTGAAGTAGAAATAAGTGGAAAAAGTTCAATGATATATCAAGAATATACAACATCTATTAATCCTAAATTTTCAGTTTTAGAAGTTTTAGAAGAAGTATATAGAATTAAAAAATGCAGTATAGATATGGAAAAGATTCATGAAATACTAAAATTTGTTTCACTTAATGAAATTAATTTAAATATGAATTCCATGCTTTTATCTGGTGGTGAAAAACAAAGGTTAGTTATAGCAAGAGCTATAATATATAATCCAGATATATTTGTTTTCGATGAAGCAATTTCTTCACTTGATATACATCTACAATTACAAATAATAGATATCATTAAAGGTATTAATAAAGAATTCGGTAAAACAATAATATTTATTACACACAATATTGAATTATTGAAAAATTTAACGGAAGATATAATAGTATTACAAAAAGGGAAAATAGTAGAAAGAGGTAATATTTTAAAAGAAAGTAAAAATGAATATACCAAAAAATTATTAAATATATGGAGATAGCATAAAAAATAGATTTTTTCAGTGTTTTATGGTATAATTTATGAAAAGTGTGAAAGGGATTTTATGATACAAAATTTTGAAAATTCTAGTATTTATGCTAGAGAATTGTTTAAACTTGATGAGAAAAAGAAAAATTTAGAAAAAATTGCTCTTGAAAATAATATACCAATTATTACAAGAGAAGTATTAAAATATATGCTTTTTTTAGCAAAAAATATTAATGCAAAGAATATATTAGAAATTGGAACTGCAACTGGGTTTTCTAGTATTTTTTTAGCTGAAATTTCTAAAGAAAATAATGGAAAGTTAACTACAATAGAAATTGATGAGGAAAGATATATAGAAGCTAATAAAAATTTTGTAAACTTCAATCTAACTAAATATATTGAAAGTATTAATGATGATGCATTAAATATTTTACCAAATTTAAACAAGGAATTTGATTTTATTTTTATAGATGCATCTAAAAGTAAATATGAGTTATTCTTTGATTATTCATTTAAGTTATTAAAAAATGGTGGAATAATATTCATAGATAATTTAATGTTTAGAGGATATGTAGCTGAAAATGAAGCACCAAAAAGATATAAGACTTTGGTAAAAAATCTTAAACACTTTATAAATAATTTAAATGAAAAATATAATTTTACGTTATTGCCTTTTGGTGATGGTGTAGGTGTAGTAATAAAATAATGGAGGTAAAAATGAAAAAATTATTAATGGGTATAGCTTTTGTAAGCTTTTTAATTTCTTGTTCTTCAGTAGTAGAGAAGGTAGATATATATAAAGATTATCAACCTAAATATGAATTAGGTGAAAAGAAAAATGTAGAAGAAGAAATTAAAATAACATCTAAAACTACTAATGAGGAAATCCTAAATAGTGAAAAATTAAGTACAGTAATATTTAACAGAGAAAATAGAAAAATAAATAAAAATCTAAAGGGAGTTTGGGCAGCGTCAGTAATTAATTTAGACTTCCCTAAAACTACTTCTGCAGAAGATCAAAAAAGAGAAATTGATGAAATGATGGATAATATTAAAAAATGGGGATTGAATGCAGTTTTTTTCCATGTAAGACCATCTGCAGATGCACTATATGAATCTGAATTTGAACCTTGGTCTATATATTTAACTGGAGTTCAAAATAAATATCCTGGATATGATCCACTTGAATATGCTGTTAACTCTGCTCACAAAAGAGGAATTGAATTACATGCATGGATAAATCCATATAGAGCATCTATGACTACAGATTTAACACAACTTTCAGATAAAAGTATTGTTAAAAGAAAACCAGAATGGATATTTGAATATGAAGGAAAATACTATATGAATCCTGGAAATCCTGAAGTGGTTAATTATGTTTCTAATGCAATCGAAGAGATAGTTGAAAAATATGACATTGATGGATTACATTTAGATGACTATTTTTATCCATATCCATCAGCAACTGCAAAAATGGGAGATAATGTAGATCAAAAAGAATTTGATACTTATGGTAAAGGATATAATACTAGAGGAGAATGGAGACGTGATAATGTTAATAATATGATTAAGAATTTATCTGTTTCAGTACATAAAATAAAACCAAATTTATCATTTGGAGTAAGTCCATTTGGTATATGGAGAAATATAGATAATGATATGAGAGGATCTAAAACAAAAGGATTACAAAGTTATGATTCACTTTATGCTGATAGTTTAAAATGGATGAAAGAAGGATGGGTTGACTATATAGCACCTCAAATATATTGGAATATTGGTTTTGAAAAAGCAGACTATGAAGAATTAGTTAAATGGTGGGCAGAAAAATCAAAAGAAACTAATACTCCTTTATATGTTGGACATGGTATTTATAAATATTTAGAAAATAATCCATGGAAAGATCCAAATGAAGTAGAAAAACAATTAAAATTCAACGAAAATTTTGATGCTGTAAATGGTTCTATATTCTTTAGATACGGAACATTATTAGAAAATCCATCTAATATATTAAAGCAAATAGAGGATAATTTAAAATAAGGAAGTAAAAAATGGAATTTAAATTACATTCAGAATATAAGCCTACAGGAGATCAGCCTAAAGCTATAAAACAGGTAGTTGAAAATATAAAAAATGGTATAAGTGATCAAATAATATTAGGTGTTACAGGGAGTGGAAAAACATTTACTATAGCAAATATTATTAATGAACTTAATAAACCTGCATTAATAATGGCACCAAATAAAATTTTGGCAGCACAGTTATATAATGAATATAAACAATTTTTTCCTGAAAACGCAGTAGAATATTTTGTTTCATATTATGATTACTATCAGCCTGAAGCATACATACAGTCTACTGATACATATATTGAAAAAGATTCAGCAATAAATGAAGAAATTGACAAATTAACACATGCGGCAACTGCAGCCTTATTAAATAGAAAAGATGTAATTGTTATTGCATCTGTTTCAGCAATTTATGGTCTAGGTTCTCCTAATTCTTATTCTGATAGAAGTATATACATAGATGTAGATTTAAATGGTATAGAAAGAAAAGAATTGATAAAATCATTACTCTCATTAAGATATGAAAGAAATGATATGATACTTGAAAGAGCCAAGTTTAGGGTTAAGGGTGATGTTATTGATGTTTACCCTATATATCAAGATACAGTATATAGATTTGAGTTCTTTGATGATGAACTAGAGAAAATTTCAGAACTTAATACTTTAACATATAAAAAAGTTAGAGATATTAAAAGACTTAATTTAATGCCTGCGACTCATTATTTATCTGAAGTAGATACTAATACATTGGTGCAAAATATTAGAGAAGAAATGAATGAAAGAATTAAGTATTTTGAAGATAGATTACAACTTGTAGAAGCACAAAGAATTAAGCAAAGAACTGAATATGATTTAGAAATGATAAGAGAAATAGGATATTGTAAGGGTATGGAGAATTATTCAAGATATTTAACTGGAAAGAAAGTTGGAGAAGCTCCTTACACATTATTAGACTATTTCCCTGAGCCACCAGTAGTATTTTTAGATGAATCACATATAATGGTTCCACAAATAGGTGGTATGTCTAATGGTGATAGAAGTAGAAAAGAAATGTTAGTTAATCATGGATTTAGATTACCAAGTGCTTTGGATAATAGACCTCTAAGGCATGAAGAATTTTTCAATAAAGTAGAACAGGTAGTTTATGTTTCTGCAACACCTAGCGATTATGAAATTAATGAATCTAACGGTGAAATTATTGAATTACTTGTTAGACCTACGGGTATAGTTGAACCTAGTATAGAAATTAGACCAACAAAAAACCAAGTAGATAATCTTATGGATGATATAAATGAAAGAGTATCAAAGGGTGAAAGAATTTTAGTTACAACTTTAACTAAAAAGATGGCTGAAGAGTTAACAGAATATTATTTAAGTTATGGAATAAAAGTTAAATATATGCATTCTGAGATTTCAACTATAGATAGGGTTGAAATTGTAAAAGGATTAAGAAACGGAGAATTTGATGTTTTAGTTGGTATTAATTTATTAAGAGAAGGATTGGATTTACCAGAGGTTTCTTTAGTAGCTATCCTTGAAGCAGATAAAGAAGGATTTTTAAGATCGAGAAGATCTTTAATTCAAACTATGGGAAGAGCTGCAAGAAATGTAAATGGTCATGTAATACTATATGCTGATAAGATTACTAAATCTATGAAAGAGGCGATAGATGAGGTAAATAGAAGACGTGAAGTACAATTAAAATATAATGATGACAATAATATCATTCCAAAAAATGTAAAAGCACATATTACAGAATCTTTATTAGAATATAGTGATGAAAATGAAGATAAGGTAATAAATAAAATTGAATTTAAATCAGTTAAAGATTTAGAGAAAGAAATAAAAAAAGTAGAAACAGAAATGAAAAAGTTAGCTGAAAACTTCCAGTATGAATATGCTATAGAAAAACGTAATAGATTAAATGAATTGAAAAAAATGTTGATGGAGGTAATGTAATTGAAGTTAATATGTTATCCAAAATGTAGTACATGTCAAAAAGCACAAAAACATTTAGAATCTAAAAAACTTGTTTTTGAAAAGAGACATATAGTTGAAGAAAAATTAAGCATGGAAGAATTAAAAGAAATATATGAAAAATCAGGATTGGATATAAAAAAAATGTTCAATACTAGTGGGAATATGTATAAAGAGTTAAATTTAAAGGATAGATTAAACACTATGACTTTAGAAGAAAAGTTAGAACTGTTATCAACTAATGGCATGTTAGTAAAAAGACCTATATTATTATTTAGAGATAATGTAATAATAGGTTATGATGAAGAAAAATATAATAATATTTAGGAGTATTAATGAATAAAGTATTAACAGTATCGGAAATAGGAGAAATCTTAGAAAGAACATTTAACCAGTTATTTTTAGATGCATATGAAATTGAAGGAGAAATTTCAAATATCACTTATCAAAATACAGGACATCTTTATTTTACATTAAAGGATAAAAATGCACAAATAAAATGTGCAGTTTTCAGATATAAAGACAAGGGTATTATAAGAGATTTAAAAGATGGTGAAAAAATACAGGTTAAGGGAACTGTTAGTTTCTATAAACCTGGTGGTTCTGTTACTTTTAAAGTAACTAAATTACAAAGATTAGATTTGTTAGGTAAATTACATCAAGAATTAGAAAAACTTAAATTAAAATACTATGAAATGGGATATTTTGACGAAAACAAAAAAAAACCTATACCAAGAATAGTTAAGAGATTAGGTGTAATAACTTCACAAACTGGAGCTGCTATTCAAGATATAATAAATACTACACATAATAGAGATAAATATGTAGATATATTTCTTTATCCGGTAAAGGTGCAGGGTGAAGGTTCAAAAGAAGAAATCTCTAATGCTTTAAATTATTTCAATGATAATCAAGAAATATATAATTTAGATGCAATAATTGTAGGTCGTGGTGGTGGATCTATTGAAGATTTATGGTCTTTTAACGAAAAAGAAGTGGTTGAGGCTATATATAATTCAAAAATATTTGTAGTATCTGCAGTAGGACATGAAACAGATACACTTTTATCAGATTATGTTGCAGATTTAAGAGCTTCAACACCTACGCAGGCAGCAGAAAAAATAATAAAGAAATTAGAAGATGAAGAAAATACTTTAAAAACGTTTGAATATAAGATAAATAAAAGTTTAGAGAATAAATATAAAGTATTGAAAAATGAAATATTAAGTATTAAAAATTCATATATAATTAGAAAATTTGATGAAAGAATAAGTGAAAAAAGAATTATTTTATCTGATTTAGAAGATAAATTGATACAAAAATTAGAATATAAGTTTGAAAAGGTTAAGAATAATTTTGATAATATTAAATTGAAAATTAATATAAATAATGTCTATACAAAAATTGAGATGTTAAAGAACATGATAAATAATGAAAAAGTAAATTTAATTAAAAATATGAATATTAAAATTGAAAAGAAAAAGAATGAATTAGAGAATTTAAGATTAATTACGTCAAAGCATTCTAATGAAGATATACTTAAGAAAGGCTATACTATAACTACATATAAAGGTAAAGTAGTAAAGAGAAGTATAGATCTTTCTAAAGGAAGTAAAATTGAAACTATGTTTCTTGATGGATGTGTTGAAAGTAAAGTTGAATAGGAGGTATTATGAAAAGAGAAAATTATTTATCTTGGGATGAATATTTTATGGGAATTGCTTTTTTATCAGCTAATAGAAGTAAGGATCCTGTTACTCAAGTTGGTGCTTGTATAGTAAAAGACAGTAAAATTGTAGGAATAGGATATAATGGATTTCCTATGGGATCTAGTGATGATGAAATACCTTGGGGTAAAGAAGGTGATTTTTTAAATACTAAATATGCATATGTAGTACATGCTGAATTAAATGCAATACTAAATAGCAATAGAGATCTTAAAGGTTCAACAATTTATGTGACACATTTTCCTTGTAATGAATGTGCAAAAAGTATTATTCAAACAGGAATATCTAAAGTAGTGTTTTATTCTGATAAACATAAGGATAAAGACAGTAGTATAGCATCAAGAAGAATGCTTAATAATGCTGGTATAGAAATAGTTAAATTAGAATTAGGTATAGATGAATTAGTTATAAAATTTAAAGATTAAGAGGATAAAAAATGTATTTAAAGGCGTTAGAAATAAATGGATTTAAGTCTTTTTCAACTAAGACAGTAATAGATTTTACTCAAGGAATTACATCTATTGTTGGCCCTAATGGGAGTGGTAAAAGTAATATATTAGATGCAATACTATGGGTATTGGGAGAACAAAGCTATAAAAACATACGTGCTTCTATGAGTAGTGATGTAATTTTTTCTGGTGGAAAAAATAAAAAACATGCAAATAGTGCAGAAGTAAGCTTATTAATAGATAATGAAGATAGATATTTAGACTATGAAGCTGATGATGTAAAGATAACTAGAAGAATCTATAGAAATGGTGAAGGTGAATATTTAATTAATAATAAAAAATCAAGATTAAAAGATATTCATAATCTTTTCATGGATACAGGTATTGGTAAACAAGCTTATTCTATTATAGGACAAGGTAGAGTAGAAAGAATAATTGGTTCTAATCCAAAAGAAATAAGAGAAATACTTGAAGAAGCAGCTGGAACTAAAAGAGCTAAGTTAGAAAAAGATGATGCTTTAAAAAAATTATCAAATGTACAGGTTGAATTAGAAAAAATTACTTATGTAGAAAGAGAATTAGAACAAAGAGTAAAAAGATTAAAAGAAGAATCTGAAAAAGCAGGGCTATATAATAGTTTAGTCCATCAAATTAATGTCAATAAATATATGCTTTATGAATTTAATATTAACAAAATTGAAGTAGAACAAAATTTACTTATATTAGAAAAAGAAGCAAATAGTAAAAAAATTGAAAATATTCAAGAAAATCTTGAAAAAGAAAATGAAAAATTAAAGGAGACTTCAATAAAGAAAAATGAGATGATACATCTTATTGAAGTAGAAAAAAATAAATTAACATTAATATTTAATGAATTAGATGTTTTAAAAGAAGAGTTAAACTCAATATTATTAGAAAAATCAAATTATGAAGTAAAACTTGCTGAGAAGTTATTAATAAAAGATAAATTGTTAAGTGATGAGAAGATTTATGATGATAAAATAAAGGTAGAAAATAAAGAAATTAATCATTTAAATAAGGACTATATTAAGAAAAAAGATTCTATAGATAATTTAAAAGAAAAAATAGAATATTTAACGAAATTACGTAATGAAATAGAAGAAAAATTATCAATTCATGAAAAAACTATAAACGAAATTGAAATGAAAAGATATAGATTAAGAGGAGAAAACGAAGATTTAGATAGAAAAAATAAATTGACTGAAAATAATAAAATTAAATTGGAAGAAGAAAAAAATAACATCTTACTTAATTTAAAAAAGGTTAAATTGGAATTTGATGCCTTAAAGAATAGAGAGAGTAATCATGAAAAGTCTAATAAAAGTATTATAGATAAACAAAAAAAATATACAGAAGAGATTTCTATTTTAGATAAAGAAAGAAAAATTCTAAATAATGAAAGTCAAAAAATAATATTTGAAAAAGAATCTAAATTATCTAAATTCGAATCTATACAAAAAACTTTAGATGATAATGTATTTTTAAATGCTTCAAGTAAGTTTATTCTAGATAATTTTAAGGATGATAATAATGTTATTAATACAGTATCAAATCTTTTGGATATACCAGAAAAGTATCTTACAGCTATTTCGGTATTAGTAGGTTTTAGTCTAAATGATATAGTAATTAAAAGAGCAAGTGAAAGTAAAAAATATATAACTGAATTGAAAAATAAAAAGATAGGAACAATATCTTTTTTACCTTTAGATAATATCAAGACTTTTTCAAAAATCACTAAATTACCAGAAGGTGATGGTGTAATTGATTTTGCAAGAAATGTTGTGAAAATAAAAAACTCTGAATATGATAAAGTTTTAGATTTCATATTTTCAAATGCTTTAATAGTTGAAGATATAGACATAGCGAATAAATTAATAAAAAATGGATTTAGTGACAGAGTAATTACTTTAGATGGAGATCTTGTTACTGCAAGAGGTAGAATATCTGGCGGATACAAAAAAAATAAAGTAGATTTAACGTTAAGTAAAAAAGATGAATTAAGAACTATAAAAAGAGATATGGAGTTATTGGATAAAAAGAAAAAAGAAATTGACGATAAATACAAAAATATCTTAGAAAAAATTGAAGATTTTGAAGAAAAGTTAAGCAATGAAAATGAAAAAGTTAATAAATATAAGTTAGAATATAACGATATTAAATATTTAATAGATATGAAAAACAATGAAATTTCTAGTTTAGAAAGAAAAATAGATACTATAGATTATGAAATTAAAGATAGCAACTTAATTATTATTGAAAATACAAATAAAATTGATAAAAACATTCAAGAAATTGATCAATCTATTAATATTATTGAAGAAATATATAGTGAAAGAGAAAGTTTAGAATTTAAATTAGGTGAAATAGAAGATGTTGATAGACATCAAACTAAATTACATAATATGTTAGTTGAATTTGCAGTAATTAACGAAAAATTAAATAATAAAAATAAAACAAAAGATGAATTAAAACTAATGTATAATAAAATCAGAAAAGATTTAAATGAAATAGATATCTTTGAACATAATAAAGATGAATTGTTTAGTAATTTTAATGTAAATATTTTAGAAAAAAATGTTAGAATAGAAAATATTACTAAGGATAGAGATATCTTAAATGAAAGTATAAAAAATAATGAAGTTATGTTAAAGTCTATAGAGAAAAACGAAGTTGATCATTTTAACAAGATTAGTGAATTAGAAAAAGAAACTATAAAAATGATTAATATAGTTGAAAAATTATCTGAAAATATTGGTAGAAATTCAAATGAGTTAGAAAACTTAAATGAAAAGATGGAAGAATTACATGAAAGTAAAGAAAGTATACTTAATGATTTTAACTATAACAAACTTGAAGAAGATAGAGTTAGTCAGGTAAAATCAAATATAACTAGGTTAGAGAATAAAAAAGAAAATATTGGTAGTGTAAATTTAGCATCTATAGATGAATATAATTTTGAAAATGAAAGATATATGGTATTAGTTAATCAGAAACAAGATTTAGAAAATAGTTCAAATTCAATAAAAAATCTTATTTCAAATATTGAAAATGATATGATAACTAAATTTACCTATGCTTTAAATGAAATAAAAAATAATTTTAAATATATGTGTAATGAAATTTTTTATGGTGCAAAGGCAGATATAAAGTTAACAGATCCTGATAATATATTAAATACTGGTTTAGAACTAAGTGTAAAATATAAGAATAAACCTGAACAAACATTAATGTTACTTTCAGGAGGAGAGAAATCAATGTTAGCTGTTTCGTTTATAATGGCAATATTTATGTTTAAACCTTCACCGTTTACTTTCTTTGATGAAATAGAGGCAGCTTTAGATGAAGCTAATACAAAGAAAATAATAGAGTTATTAAGAAGATTTATAGATAAGTCACAATTTATTTTAATTACACATAATAAAGAAACTATGAAAGGTTCAGATAGATTATATGGTGTAACTATGAATAAAGAAATAGGAGAATCTAAAATAGTTTCTGTAGATATTTAGGAGGAAAAATGAAGAAATATTTAATGCTTTTATTGCTATTGGGAATGTATAATATTAACTATGCTAAAGAAGAAAATATAGATATAAAAGAAGAAAATGTAGCAATAAAAACAGAAGAAAAGAAAGAAGAAACAGAAAAAGAAATTGTTGAAGAGGTAGTTGAAAAAAAAGAAGAGGATAGTAAAGAAGAAGTTGTAGAAGAAAAGAATTATGTAGAAAAATTTGAGAGTAATGAAAAAAATATAACTTTAAATCTTAAATTTGATAAATATTTTGATGAAAGTTTAAATAAATTTGCTTATGTGAAAGTCACTACTAATATTAGAAATAAACCTACAACTAAAGGTTCTAAGGTTTTAAGTAGTTTAAAAACTGGAACTAAATTACCACTTTTAGGTATAGTAAAAGGAAATGATGGTAAAGAATGGTTAGAAGTAATGTATAAAAATCAAAAAGCATATATATTTATTTCTAATGCATTAGTAAGAGGTTTTAACTGGCAAAAAGCGGCTGAAAAAGCTAATAAACTTAATGATTTTATAGCTAATTCTAAATTAAGAAATAAAGAAATATATTATTTGGATAGTTATGTATCATTGAATACAGAATCAAGTGGTAAAAAAGATAAATACGGTAATGCTGCTAATCAAAGTATTAAAGCTTATTACAATAATAATAAAGAATATATCAATTTACCTGATAGAACTTTAGTTACTCTTGAAGGTCAAGATGATAAATATGTTTATATTAAAACAGCTTCTTACGGGGATATAACTTATGCTATTTTAAAAAGTGATGTGAAGAGATTCAAAAAATCAAATATTAATAAAAAAGTAAATAGATTCATATATATTGATAGAGATAGTCAAACACAAGTTACTTTAGAAAGAAGTAGTAGTGGATTTAATGTAAATACTGTAGGTTATGTAACTACTGGTATTACAAAAGGTGCTGGGTTTGTAACACCATATGGAGATTTTTTAGTTGCATATACTAAGCCAGTAATGGCATATGCTTCTGATTTTCAAAAAGAACCTATATTAAATTCTAAAGGAGAAAAAATAGGTGAAAGACCAATAGTTATTGGTGATGCAAGATTTGCTATAAGATTTTCTGGTGGTGGATATTTACATGGTATACCATCAACTTTTGAACCAAAAGAAAATAGAGAAGCAAGAAAAAGAGCTACAGCAGCAAAATTAGGTACTATACCTTTATCACATAAATGTGTAAGAAATGAAGATGATGTAATTGAATATCTATATAGATGGGTAAATGGTAAAAATAAAATTCAAAAAAATGGGTTTACATATCCAGAAGAACATGTTATAGTAATAGTTGATTAATATAATAATAAAATTAGTTCATAGGTGGCAGCGTTGAACAAAAAAAATTAGGAGGAATTATGTTAAGTATTTTTGGTTATAACGAAGTCATCTGGCTTCTTTATGTATTAATTAATTATTCTGTTATTTTATTTGCTTATAGAAGATGGGGGAAAGTTGGATTAATGATTTTTGCACCTATATCTATAATATTAGCAAATGTACAGGTAAATAAATTAGTTTATCTTTTTGGTATAGAAACAACTTTAGGGAATATTGCCTATAGTTCTATTTTCCTTATTTCTGATATTTTATCAGAGAATTATGGTAAAAAAGCCGCATCAAAAGTGGTTGGAATTGGGTTTTTAACAATGATATTCACTACAGTTGTAATGAATATTGCTTTAACTTTAACACCATCAGCAAATGATGTACAACAAGTTCACTTAGAAGCAATATTTACACCATTTATAAGACTTATGATTGCTTCATTATTAGCATATGTTATTTCATCTAATGTTGATATAAATTTATATCAAATTATTAGAAAAATATTCCCAGATTTTAGTAATATATGGATAAGAAATAATTTAAGTACATTATTAAGTCAAATATTAGACAATCTTATTTTTAATTTTGTAGCATTTTATGGTGTGTTTCCTATATCTTTAATTTTAACAATTACATTTTCAACTTACTTCTTGAAAATAATTACATCAGCATTAGATACACCTTTTGTGTATATAGCTACATATTGGAAAAATAAAGGAGTAATAGAAGAAATATAAGTATTTTAGGAGAAAATTATGTTTCAAAAATATAAGTCATATATAATACCTACAATGTTAATAATATTTTCAGCATTAGTACAATCATATACAATACAGGTATTTATTGTACATTCTAAATTATTAACAGGTGGATTTACTGGTTTATCAATATTGATAAATATGATTATGTCAGAATTAGGTATAAAGTTATCGGTAGGAACTTTACTTTTAATTTTAAATTTTCCAGTTGCACTATTGTGTGCTAAGGAAATAAGCAAAAAATTTGTTTTTCTTTCATTGTTACATATAGTAATGACATCAATTTTTTTAAAGACATTTAAGTTTGATCCTTTATTTACAAACATATTATTGAATCTTACTATAGGTGCTGTAGTACATGGACTTCAAATGGTTCTTGCTTTAAAAGTAGGTGGTTCAACTGGAGGAACAGATTTTATTGCACTCTATATTTCTAATAAGATTAATAAATCAATTTGGATATATATATTTATTTTTAATATGTCTATAATATTAATTTTTGGATATATGTTTACTTGGGATGGAGCAGGTTATTCTATAGTATTTCAATTTGTAACTACAAAAGTAATAGATACTTTTTATAATAGGTATAGAAGAATTACTCTGCAAATTTTCACTAAAAAAGCTGATGAAGTATCAAAAATGTATATTAGTAAATATAGACATGGAATGACTAAAATATTGGGTGAAGGAGCTTATCTAAGAGAAGATATATCGGTATGTTATACAGTAGTTTCTGTTTATGAAGTAAATGATATAGTAAAGGCAATATTAAAGGTTGATAAAAATGCTATAATTAATACATTTAAAACAGAAGCCTTTTATGTTAAATTCTATATTCCACCAATTTAAAAAAATACTTGAAATATTTTTGAAAATATGATATTATCTATTAGTAAATTAAGCCAATATTCCGCTGTTTTTAGTGAAGCATAAATATATATGTGGAGAAAATACGAATGTTGTAGAAGGAAGGATGTGGATTTCTTGAAAGAGAAATTAATAGAGTTAGTAGAAAAAGAATACTTAAAAGCTGATTTACCAGAGTTTAAAGCTGGAGATACAGTTGCAGTACACTACACAGTAAAAGAAGGAAACAAAACTAGAATACAGGTTTTCGAAGGTGTAGTAATAAGAATAACTGGAGGAAGTATTCAAAAAAGCTTTACAGTAAGAAAGGTGTCTTCAGGAATTGGAGTAGAAAGAATTATACCAATTAACTCTCCATTAATCGATAAAATCGAAGTTAAGAAGATAGGTAAAGTAAGAAGAGCTAAATTATACTACTTAAGAGGATTAAGCGGTAAAGCAGCAAGAATTAAAGAAATTAGAAAATAAGTATATAAACCTAGCAAAAGCTAGGTTTTTTCTTAATTAAAAAGCCTAGAGATTATCTAGGCTTTTTACTATAATTCAATAAAATTAATTTTATGTCCAGTATGTTTAAAGAATTTTTCAAAATCTTTAAATTGTATATTTAATGTTTTAGTATTTATGAAAGGATGAGCTCCTATAGTAGTGTTGATATCAACAGCTGTATCAACTATTAAATTTATTTTATGTTCTTTATCAAATAAAAGACCAAAAGGTGTAAGTACTCCTGGTTCACAACCTGTTAGTTCTAACATTGTATCACTACTAGCAAATGATAGTCTTTTTTCTTCTAATTTTTCTGCTAAATCAGATAAGTTAAGTGATTTTTCATCATGTATTAATACTAAATAGATATTGTTTGTTTTTTTTGCTTTTAGTAGAAGATTTTTTACTTGTTGACCTTCTAATTCAAATAAATGATCCTTTACAGAAGATATTGCTTCATGTTCCAAAGTTTTGTATTTAATATTCATTTTATTTAATAATTCATATATCATTTCTTCGTTTCCCATAAAATTTTACCTCCATATTGTATATATATATAATAATAACATAAAAAAATATATTTTTAAAGTTAGTTTTACTGATTGTATTTGTTGCATTAAAGCTAAAAAATATTGTATAATATAAATAATGTAAAAATTTTGAAAGTAGGAATAAATATGAAAAAAAAGGTAGTACTAGGAATGTCTGGTGGGGTTGATTCTTCTGTTGCTGCTATATTACTTAAAGAGGCAGGATATGAAGTAATAGGTGTCTTTATGAAAAATTGGGAAGAAAAGGATGAAAATGGAGTTTGTATGGCTGATATAGATTATGAAGATGTTATAGCAGTTGCAGAACAACTTGAAATTCCATATTATTCTGTAAACTTTGTAAAAGAATATTGGGATAGAGTATTTGAATACTTTTTATCAGAATATAGATTAGCAAGAACACCTAATCCTGATGTTATGTGTAATAAAGAGATAAAATTTAAAGCTTTTTTAGATTATGCTAATAAACTTGGAGCAGACTATATTGCAACAGGACATTATGCTAGATTAACAACTAATGAAAAAGGTGAAAAAGTTTTATTAAGAGGAATAGATAATAATAAGGATCAAAGTTATTTTTTATGTGGCTTATCACAAAAACAATTAGAAAAAGTTTTATTTCCTATTGGTGAATATGAAAAACCAAAAATACGTGAGATTGCAGAAAAATATAATTTGAAAACAGCTAAGAAAAAGGATAGTACAGGTATTTGTTTTATTGGTGAAAGAAACTTTAATGAATTTCTATCAAAATACTTACCAGCACAAGATGGAGATATAGTAGATATTAATGGTAAAGTATTAGGGAGACATCATGGTTTAATGTACTATACTATAGGTCAAAGAAAAGGTATTGGACTTGGAAATACAAAGGAAGGTACTGGAGAACCATATTTTGTTGTAGATAAAAATGTTGAAAAAAATGAATTAGTTGTTGCACAAGGTGATGATAACTTACTTTATTCTAAGGGATTAATTGCTAATAACTTTAACTTTATAAATCAAATAGAACTTCCATATAGATGTACAGTAAAATTTAGATATAGACAAAATGATGTATCTGCTATTATAGATAAAGTAGGAGAAGATAAATATAAAGTAATTTTTGATGAAAAACAAAGAGCTGTAACACTAGGACAAATAGTAGTTTTATATGATGGTGAAAAATGTTTAGGTGGAGGAATAATAGACCAAATAATAAAGTAGGAGGGAATTATGTTCTGGAATTTGTTTAATAAAAAAGAAGAACAAGAAGTAGTAGTTGAAAAAGAAAAAATAAAAGTTTATGATGAAGAAAAAGGTCAAGAAGTAGTTGTAATAAAAGAAGACTGGATAAAAAAGTTTTTAATTCCAAAAATTGATCAAAATATTAATAACACAGAAATGTTGTATAATTTATTATTAGATGGGATAAATTATCAAGTTTATGAAGAATTACTTGAACCTACTTTAAAATTTAGAGAGATTGAAGAAAATTCAAAAAGATCTACAGAGTTATTAACAGAAATATATTTTAAGTCATCTGCATATAATGAAGTGGTAGAACTTTATGAGGAATACAAAGGAGAAATGAGTCCTATGATGTATTATTATCATTCTCTTTCATTACTTTATACAGGACTTGACTATGAATATGTAGAAATGATATTAGAAGGCCTATATTCATTCCCTAATAATGATTTATTAATAAAAGAATTTAAGGAAATATTCAAAAATAAAAGTTATGATATTCAAGATAAATATATGCAAACACTTTGTGAAATAGATGGGGCACATAAGATTTCAATATATTTTGCAAAAGTTGAATATAAAAATAATAATATTCTAAAAGCAAATGAATATATAGTTAAAGCACTAAATCATGCAAATTTTAGAACGGAAATTATGACAGAAATAACTAATTTATTATTTGAAAATAAACAATATATGGAGTTTGAAAATCATATTTTACCAAGATATTCAGTTGAAAATAAAGATATGCAATTTACAAAATTGGTATTGAGATTCTACAAAGAATTATTAAGGTATGAAGATGGTTTAAAATTAGTAAATGAATTATACATATATAGAAGAAACTATATCGGTATGATTAGAACTATTGCAAAATTTGAAGAAGAATATTTAAGAATTAAATTTAGAACTGAACACCCTGCAAGTTATGATGCTTTAATTAATGGTAAAAATATGGGAGAAGTAAAATATTTTAATATATCACATCCTATACATTACTATATTTTAAATAGAGATGAAAAATTATTGGTTGATAAAAGTTCTAAAAAAACAGTTATGTTTATACCTATTGCTACATCATTATTAGATAATATTTCTAAAAACGATGCAGATTTTATTAATTCATTATCTATATTACTTTTAGAAAAAGTATATAGATCAACTGATGTAAAAATCCAAATTACTTTAAGTAAGGATGATATTTCTATAAAAGAAAAAATAAGAGATTATTCAGATGATTTTTACGAAGGAATTTGTGAAACAAATCCACAATTAAAATACATAATTACAGGATTTTTAGAAGAAGAGAATCAAGGAACTAAATATTTGACTTTATATAGATATGAATGTGAGAAAAAGCAAAAAATAAAAATAATGTTACCTTTATTATTACAAAATAATGAAGTAGAAATATTAAACAAATATGTAGATGCAATCAAAGATTTCTTCTCTATAAGAGTATTTGATATACAATCTTCTTTTGAAAAAGAAGATATATATAACTGTGCTAAAAGATTAGGACTATTTTTTGATTTTGATGGTAATAATAATTTAAGAAAATGGAATTTATTATATCTATTAAACTACTACATTTCTAAGATAAAAAATGAAGACGAATTATTAATAGCTTTATCTATAATTCATTTTATGAATATATATGAAGTCGAGTATGATATGGATTATAAAAATATCTTTTATGAAAAGAATTTAAATATATATGATAATCCAGAAATAAGAAGATTAATAAATTTTGTTTTTGAAAATAAAGGACAATAATATGAAAGAAATAATAAAAAATAATAAATATAGATTATTATCTATAATAGTGGCATTTGTATATAATTTTATTGCAAGTAGACCCAATTCTAATTTATTGATGTTTATATCATCTTTAATCTTTATGCTTGCAATAACATACATAAATTTTGATTTCTTAGAAGTTATTGAAAGTAAAAGTAAAATAATTTTTACTTTATCTATTGTTAGTACTTTTGCAGCATATTTATTTGAGGCTATTTTTTCATCATCATTTTATTTAAATGATATGATAGTACAAAATTATTCTTTATCTGTAGTTGCATTTGTATTTAGGTTTATATATTTTATTTCAAATATAGTATTAATATTTCATATTTTGGATTTAAAAAAGAATAAATATTTATTTTTCTCAATATTTAATATATTTTTTTCAATTTGCCTATATATAGAGGTAATATCATTTTTGATCCCTGTATTTTTAATACTAGAGATAATAATATTAATAATAATAGAATATTTGGAGAAGAAAAATGAAAATAAAAAAAGATTTGATTAATCTATTAGATGAAGTAATAGAAAATAAAAAATATAGTAATTTACAATTAAAATATATTTTTGATAATAATACGTATAATAAAAAAGAAAAAGCATTTCTAAATAATATGTTAAATGTTACACTTAAGAATTTGATATATATAGATTATGCTATTTCTAAGCTTGCAAGAAGTGTTAAAAGAAAAACTAGGCAAATACTTAGACTAAGTATAGCTCAATTAATATATACTGATGCAGATGCTGCTGGAGTAATATATGAAGCAGTTGAATTAGGAAAAGAAGAAAATGTTTTTCAAGCTAATTTCATAAATTCTTTTTTAAGAAATTTTGAAAAGAATAAAAAAGATATATATGATTTAGCGCCTGATCATATTAAAATATCTTATCCATTATGGTTTTATGAAAAAGTTAAAAATCAATTTGGAGAAGATAAATACATAGATGTTTTAAATAGATATAAGGGAAAAAGCTTTTTTTCAGTAAGAGTTAATCATAATAACTTAAGTAAAGATGATTTTTTAGATTTATTAAAACTTGTAGATAGTGAAATATTGTGGAATGTATCAGATGTATATTATTTAAATAATAATAATATACTTAAAACGAAAGCATACTTAATAGGAGATGTAGTAATACAGGATGGTTCTTCTTTGTTAGTTGTAGATATGCTTTCACCGAAAGAAACAGATATAGTACTTGATGTAGCTGCTGCCCCAGGAGGTAAATCATTAGCTATATTACAAAAATACAGACCTAAAAAATTGATAGCAACAGATATACATGAGCATAAGGTTAAAATTTTAAAAGAGTTTGAAAAAGATTATCTAAATTTTGAAGCTAAATTAGCTGATGGTAGAACTTTTTCTGAAGGTATTTATGATAAGATTTTATTGGATGTTCCATGTTCTGGACTTGGAGTATTAACTAAAAAACCTGAAAAAGTATATGAAATTGATTTAAAAATAATAAAAGCAATAAAAAAATTACAAAAAAAAATATTTGATAATACATATAACCTTTTAAAACAAGGTGGAGAGATGGTATATAGTACTTGTACTATATTAGAAAATGAAAATACTAATAATGTATCATATTTTCTTGAAAAGTATAAAGATTTGGAAGTTGTAGATTATGAATTTCCCAAAGATGTAATAGTAATAAAGGATGAATTTGGTGGTAATTTAATTTCATATGAAAATAAATATTTAGATGGATTTTATATGATAAAATTTAAAAAAAAGTAGGTATTTAGTATGTACATAAACTTAGATGAGAGATTACAACTTATTTTAAATATGTTAAATGAATATGGTGAGGGATATTTAGTTGGAGGTGCATTAAGAGATATATTTTTAGGCCTAAAACCTAAAGATTTTGATATGGCTACAAATATACCTATGGAGGAACTATTACATATTCTTAATGAGTATAACCCTATTATTATTTCAGAAAAATATCAAGTAATTTCAATACAAGTTGATGAATTTAAAATTGAAATAGCAAGATTTAGGAAAGAAAGTGGAGTATTAGACGGAAGAAATCCAAAAAATTTTTACTTTGTAGAAAATATTGAAGAAGATTTAAGTAGAAGAGACTTTACTGTAAATGCATTAGCATACAATAATAATAAAGGATTAATAGATAAATATTCATCATTGAAAGATATTGAAAATTTAGAATTAAATATTATAGGTGAAGATAAAGTGTTAAGATTTGCAGAGGATAATACTAGAATTTATAGGGCTCTTTATTTGATTTCTAAATATAACTTTAAATTAAGTAATGAAACTAAAAATGCTATTTTAAGTTTTAAAAATCATAAAAAATTAAATGTAAGTATCAGTGGATTCGGGAAATTATTGGATAAAATTTTATTTGACAAATATTCATATAAATCACTTAAAATAATGTTGGAATGTAATTTATTTAAATCATTTATTCCTGAATTATCAACAAATAATTTAGATGATGAAACAATAAAAAAAATAATTAATATATATAATGTATATTGTAAATATAACGTATTTGAAGATAAAACAATAGGTTATGCTATTATATTTCTTTATTCGGGGAAAAAAATTGATGATGATTGCAAATATTTAGTAAACAGTATGGTTATATCTGAAACTTATTTGAAAAAAATTGGATTTAATATTACTGATATAATACTTGTAAAAAATCTAATTTATTATAGCAATATTATTAGTAGAACTATAAATAAAGAGACAGTTAAAAGAATGTTGTTTGAATTTAGAAATAATAAGAATGTTTCTAAACTACTAAATTTTATTTCTTTTATACATCATAATCAGAGTGACTATAATGAAGCTGTAAAGAAAACTTTAGAATTACTAGGCAGAATACAGGCTATATACTTTGAAGGAGAAGTTGTTTTTATAAATGACTTGGATATAAATTTAGTTGATTTATATAATATAGGATTAGATCTTAATATAAGTAAAGAATCTATAAGACAAGATATATATAAACAAGTAAATGAAGGTAAATTGAATAATAAAAAAGAAGATATAATAAACTATATAAAAGAAAGATATAGTATTAAGTACGATATAGATAAAGTATGTTCTTCTGGTGGTATAGTTTATAGAATTAATAAAGATAATAAAATAGAATTTTTACTTGTAAAAATACTTGGTGGTAATTGGGGATTTCCTAAAGGACATATAGAAGAAAATGAAACTGAGATAATGACAGCAATTAGAGAAATAAAAGAAGAAACAAATCTTGAAACTGTAATAGTTGATTCTGATAAATTTAAAAAAGATATATCATATATTACTAATATGGGTGAACTTAAATATGTAACATTTTTCATTGCAAAAGCTACTAGTCATAATGTTTTAATTGATTTAGGTGAAATTAGTGAATATAAGTGGTGTAATTATAATGATGCATTAAAAATAGTTACATATTCTTCTCAAAGAAGACTATTACAAGAAGCGAGACTATATATATTTAATTAATAGAAAGGATATTTATGAGAAATAATATATTTTTAGGTTTAGTACACTATCCTGTGTATAATAAAAATAGTGAAGTAGTAGCAACATCAGTAACAAACTTTGATATACATGATATATCAAGAACATGTAGAACTTATGATATTAATAAATACTTTATAATAACACCTGTAGATGCACAAAAGGAACTTACACAAAAAATATTAGGTTTTTGGCAAGAAGGTGACGGAATAGATTTTAATAAAGATAGAAATGAAGCTTTTGAGAATACATTATTATCAGATAGTATAGAAAAAAGCATTGAAGAAATAATTAAAATAACAGGTAAAAAACCAAAAATTGTAACGACTTCAGCTAGACTGTTTGAAAAAACTATTTCTTTTACAAATTTAGGTGAAAAAATATTTAATGATGATGAAGTATATCTAATTTTATTTGGTACTGGTTGGGGCTTAACTCAGGAAATTATGGATAGTTCAGATTATATACTTGAACCAATTAGAATAAATACTAAATATAATCATTTATCAGTAAGAGCAGCAGTAGCTATAATACTAGATAGATTATTAGGAGAAAAATAGGAGGCATAATGAAAAAAGAAACAGTAGGTATAGTTTTAGTTTGTCATAGTAATTCTATGACTGATGCATTTTTAGAATTTTGTAATGTATTAAAACAAGAAGATTTTGAATTATTAAATGGTGGTGGAACTAATTATGATACATATGGTACTACACCAGAAATAGTTGCAGATGTAATTAAAAAAGCAAATAGAGGTAAAGGAGTTTTAGTTTTAGTTGACTTTGGTAGTTCAATTAATGCTGTAAAAGGAGCTATTAAATTAATTAATAATGAAATAGATGTAGAAATAGCAGATTGTCCTTTAATAGAAGGTACTGTAAGTGCTATAGTAGCTAACGATGAAAATATGGATTTAAAAACTTTAAAAGCTATAGCAGAAGATAGTATTAATTTTAAGAAAATTAAGTGATACAATATGTTTATAGAGATTTTAAATACAATTTACAAATTAATAAAGAAAAATATTGCTTTTCTTGTTATATTTTTTATAGTAAATTTTTTCTTATTAAAATTTTCTTTATTAGAGAGTAGTAGTTTTGAATTAGTAATATTTTTAAAATTAATACAAAATATTATGTTAATAGGGTTAATAATATTATTATCTAAGAGTATGAAATATAAAATAAACTATAAAAGATCTTTAATATATTTTTTTGCGTATTCAATAATTGATTTACTACAAATATTTTTTCCTTCTATATTAACTATAGTTTTAATATTAAAAATGTTTTTAGTATTTTTCCCATATTTATATTTTGTTGAAAATTTAAATGTTAATGATTCAATAAAATATTCAATGAATTTATTCCGTGAACTATATGTAAATATATTACTTCTATTTATTAATTATTATACTATATTTACATTGTTCATATATTTTTACATCAGAAATGACATAGTTAAAATTGAGGATATAAATATCACTGTATTAGAAATGGTAAATAAATTAGGGAATAAATTACCATATATTTTAACAACAGACACTATGTTAAAAATAATAATGATAGCAGCAATATATTTTGCTTTTAAAATAAAGACTGAAAGAAAAGAAAACGAGGAATAATAATGGATGATTTAATATTAATTGGTACCATTACAGGTACTCACAGATTATTGGGGACTTTAAAAATAAATACTATATTCCCATTATTAAATGAAATAATAGGTAAAAATGTAATTATAAAAAATAATTTTAATGATATTAGAATAGTTAAAGTTGAAGAAGTTAAAGGTATTACAGATAAAAGAGCATTAATAGATGTAGATAAAATAAAAAATGTTAATGATGCAAAGGAATTAACAGGATATAAAATATATATAAGGCATGATTTAATTCCTGAATATGAGGAGGAAACAACTGTAATTGGATATTCTGTATTTGATATGGAGGATAATATAGGTGAAGTTGTAGATATTTTAGATACTGCAGCACATCCAATTTTAGTAGTCGAAAAAGAAGATAATGAAATACTTATACCTTTTATTGATGTTTTTGTATTAGAAATTTTAGATGAGGAAAGAAAAATAAAAGTTAAGTTATTAGAAGGAATGAGATAGATGAAAATTAGAATTTTGACCTTATTTAATGAGATATTTAATCTATATTTATCTCAGACTATAATGAAAAGGGCTGAAGATAATAATACTGAAATAGAAATAGTAAATATAAGAGATTTTTCAGATAATAAACATAAACAAGTTGATGACACTCCTTTTGGAGGTGGAGCAGGTATGGTTCTTAAACCTGAACCATTTTGGAAATATTTTAGTGAACTTAGAAAAAGTAAAATAAAAAAACCTTATACTATTTTTGTAACTCCACAAGGGAAAACATTAAATCAGGAAAAAATTATAGAATTATCAAAAATGGAAGATATTTGTATTATTTCAGGTAGATATGAAGGTCTTGATCAAAGGGTAATTGACAAATTTGTTGATGAAGAAATATCTATAGGAGATTATGTATTAAGTAGTGGAGATTTACCTTCTTTGGTACTAGTTGATGGAATAATAAGATTGAAGGAAGGAATAATAAAAAAAGAATCTTATGAAACAGATTCTTTTTATAACGGATTATTAGGATTTCCACAATATACAAGACCTCAAAAAATAGACAAATTTGAAGTTCCTGAAGTGCTTACATCAGGTAATCATAAATTAATTGAAGAATATAGAGAGTATATGTCTATATTAAAAACAATAAAAAATAGGCCTGATTTATTGGTAAGAAAAATGTCTGATAAAGAATTTTTAAATAAATATTTTAAATTTTTAAAGTTGATAGAAAAACACTAATGTGATATAATTAAATATAATGAAAAAGAGGTGAATGTATGAAAAAAATATATATATTACTCTTTTTGGTACTTTCTTCTTTTATTTTTTGTAAAGAAAATAATATTTTTATTTCTACACAAATGTTAGAATTAGAACAAAAAAAAGAAAATAAATTAAACGAATTTTTTAATGCAATAAAATTTTCAAACAATACTTTAGCTTATTCATTTATCAACGGTGAAGAAGAGAAAAGTATTAGTATTTATCCTGAAAATGCTTATGCACCAGGTTTTGGACCTGTAATAAAAAAAGGGATAGAAAAAGTAGATATTAATGCTAAAAATAAGTTAGGTGAATCTGCATTGATGCTTGCCATAGAATACGGTAATACATATATTCTAGAAGAGTTATTAAAAAATAATGTTGACTTAAATATTAAACATCATATTTTAGGTAAATATCCTCTGCATACTGCAATTTATTTTGATAATTTTGATGCAGTTAAGTTATTAGTTGAATCAAACCCTGAAATGGTTAATTTTCAAAATGATGTAGATGGATGGCATCCACTTGAAGATGCTGCATTAACTGGAAATTATGAAGTAACAAAATATCTGTTAGATCATGGTTCTAATCCTTTGCATAAAGATTTTAAAGGGAATAGTGCAATAGATTTAGCAGCAAATTTTGGTAAAGGTAATATAGTTAAATTATTGAGAGATAAAATTAAGGAAATAAGAAAAAATAAATAAAATTGGAGGAAAATTACTATGATGAGATTAACGGGTATTGGAGCTTCTGAGGGAGTTGCTATTGGTAGAGTTTATGTATTTCATGAAGAAGAAATCGTACTTCCTGAAGAAAAATTACTTACAGAGGAAACTTATGAATCTGAAATTATTAAACTAGAAGAAGCTATGAAAAAATCAAAAACTCAACTTATATCTATTAGAGAAAAAGTTAGAATTAAGATGGGTGATGATAAAGCTGATATCTTTGATGGTCATATTCTATTATTAGAAGATGAAGATTTAGTGGATGAAATTAAAAACAAAATAATGGAAGATGGTCTAAAAGCAGCGCATGCTTTAAAAGAGGGTATAGATGAATACTCATTAATGCTTTCACAATTAGATGATCCTTATTTAAGAGAAAGAGCAGCAGATTTCCAAGATATAGGTAAAAGATGGTTAAAAAACTTATTAAACATTAAAATAAGTGACTTAAGTAATTTAGAACCAGATACAATAATTATTACTAATGATCTTACACCTTCAGATACAGCTCAGTTAGATTTAAAAAATTGTAGAGGGTTTGTTACTGAAGTTGGAGGTAAAACAGCTCACTCAGCTATTATGGCAAGATCTCTTGAAATTCCAGCAGTAGTTGGTACTAAATCTATAATTAGTGAAGTTAAAGATGGTCAAAGAATAGTTATAGATGGAGAAAAAGGTGAAATATATATTGAACCTACAGATGCTATTATTAAAGAATATGAAAATATAAGAGAAGAGCAACAAAAAGCTAAATTAGAATTGAAAAAAATAAAAGATTTAAAACCTATTACTAAAGATGGACATGAAGTTGAAATTTGGGGTAATATAGGAAAACCAGAAGATATAGATGCAGTTATGGAAGCTGGAGCTACTGGTGTAGGACTTTATAGAACTGAATTCTTATTTATGAATTCAGATCATATGCCTACTGAAGAAGAACAATATAGAGCATATAGAGAAGTAGTAGAAAAAATGAAAAATTGTCCTATAACTATACGTACTATGGATATAGGTGGAGATAAAGAGCTACCTTATTTAGATTTACCAAAAGAAATGAATCCATTCTTAGGATATAGAGCTATAAGAATATCTCTTGTTCATAAAGATATGTTCAAAACACAATTGAAAGCAATATTAAGAGCATCAGCTTATGGTACAGTTAAAATTATGTATCCAATGATTACTTCAATAAATGAAGTTAGAGCAGCTAATGTAATATTAGAAGAATGTAAAAAAGAATTAGATGAAATTGGTAAGAAATTTGATAGAAATATTAAAGTTGGTATCATGATAGAAACTCCATCATCTGCAATTATTGCATATAAATTTGCAAAAGAAGTTGATTTCTTCTCAATAGGTACTAATGATTTAACTCAATATTTCTTAGCAGTAGATAGAGGAAATGAAATGGTTTCAGATCTTTATTCTGCATTTAACCCTGCAGTTTTAGAGGCAATACAAAAAGTTATAGATGCAGCACATGATAGAGGAATACCTATAAGTATGTGTGGAGAATTTGCTGGTAATAAACAAGCTACAGAACTATTATTAGGAATGGGACTTGATGCATTTAGTATGTCAGCATCATCTGTATTACAAGTTAAAAATAAAATATTAGAGTCAAATTATGCAGAAGCTCAAAAATATAGAGATTTAATTTTAAGTAAAAATACTCCAGAAGAAGTAGTTGATGCATTAAGATAGGAGTAGTATGAGAAAATTAAAAACAAAAAAAGAAGAAGTTAAAAATGAAATTTTAGATAAAAAAGAAAATAATGAAATAGATAATCTACCTTTTACTAAGCTTGATTATGTATTCTACTTTTTATTTTTTGTTGTTTCAGTTATAAATCAAACTCCAGTAAAATTAGTGTTGATAATGTCAGCTATATTTATAGCATCTGTAATTTTTAAAAGAATTTCAGATAAATTATCTATGGGATTTGTATACAGAATGTTTGTTTTTGCATTGTTATCATTAATTGCATGGCCAGTAAATGTATTAATTAAATATTTTGTAGGAGTTTAATATGAAGAAAATAGCAGTATTAATGTTTAATGGTGTGGAAGAAATAGAAGCACTATTTCCAGTTGATTTATTTAGAAGGGCAAATATACTTGTAGATACGGTAAGTATATATAATGAAAAAAAAGTAAATGGTTCTCATAATATTCAAATTTTAACTGACAAATTATTAAATGAAGTTGATTTTAACGAGTATGATTGTGTATTTTTACCTGGTGGTCCAGGAACAAAAGAATACTTTAATTCTCAAATACTTGAAGAAAAATTAGTAGATTACTACAATCAAAATAATTTAGTTGCTGCTATATGTGCAGCACCAATTTATATAGCTAAATTAGGTTTTCTTGAAAGTAAAAAATCAACGGTATTTAAAGGTTTAGAAATGGATTTAATAGAAAATGGAGCAATATATGAAGATGTTCCTGTTATAGAAGATCAAAATATAATAACAGCTAGGTCAGTTGCTGCAGCAAAAGAGTTAGGATTTGCAGTTATTGAATATCTATTAGGTGAAGATGATTTGAATAAATTAAAAGAACAAATAATAAATTATTAATATTGGGGATTACTGTTTACAGTAATCCTCTAATTTTAGAAAGAGGTAAAAATGGAATTTATTGAAAAATTAAAAAAATATGCAGAAACAGTAATTAAGATAGGCGCTAATGTACAAAAAGACCAATTAGTAGTGATAAGAGCATTAACTGAAAATAGAGAGTTTGTATATTTATTAAGTGAAGAAGCATATAAAGTAGGAGCAAGTGATGTACAAGTTATATGGAGAGATGATGTATTAGCAAGACAAAAATATAAATATGCTTCAAAAGAAACTTTAGAAGAAGTTAAAAGTTACATTGTGGATCAATATGATGATTGTGTTAAAAATAATGCTGTTTTCATATCGATAGTTGGTTCTGATCCAAATAATTTAGAAGGATTAGATCAAGAAAAAATTAAAGCTGGAACTATGGCAGTATCTAAATCAATGACTGGTTTAAGAAAAGCTTTAATGAGTGATGAAAATTCATGGGTTGTAATTGGTGCTGCAACAAAAGCATGGTCTAAAATTGTATTTCCTGAATTAAACGCAGAAGAAGCTGTAAGTAAATTATGGGAAACAATTTTTTATACAATGAGAATAGATGGAGATGCTGTAGGAAATTGGGAAAAACATATAGAAAACTTAAGTTCTAAAGCTAAATATTTAAATGATATGAAGTTTAAATATTTAAAATATACTAGTGAAAAAGGTACAAATTTAACTATAGAATTACCTAAGGGTCATATTTGGACATCAGGTAAGTCTTTAAATTCTAAGTGTGTTGAATTTACTGCTAATATGCCTACTGAAGAAGTATTTACTTTACCACATAAAGATGGAGTTAATGGAGTAGTTTATAGTACTAAACCATTAAATTACAGTGGAAATTTAATTGATGAATTTAAACTAGTATTTGAAAAAGGTAAAGTAGTAGACTATTCTGCAAAAAAAGGAGAAAGTGTACTTAAATCTTTATTAGAAACTGATGAAGGAGCCCTTTCTTTAGGAGAAGTAGCTTTAGTACCATTTGATTCACCTATATCTAATACTAATATTATGTTTAGTGAAACATTATTTGATGAAAATGCATCATGTCATTTAGCATTAGGTAGAGCATACCCAACATGTATAGAAGGTGGAACTACTATGAATGAAGAAGAATCTTTAAGAGCTGGAGTTAATAATAGCTTAGTTCATGAAGACTTTATGATAGGTGATGCCTCATTAAATATAGTTGGAATTACTGAAGATGGAAAAGAAATCCCTGTGTTTATAAATGGAAATTGGGCATAATATAGAAATAATGATATTTAGAGTAGTCTTAAGACTACTCTTTTTTGTTGATAATAATCACAATATATGGTATAATTTAAAGAAAATTTCACATAGAAAGGTGTATGAAATGGAAATAAAACCATTAGGTAATAGAATATTAATAGAAAAAGTGAAAACAGAGAAAAAAACTAGAAGTGGATTAATTTTAAGTGAAAATGTAGAAGCAGAAAATAACTTTGCTAAAGTAATAGAGGTCTCTGAAAAAATAGAAAAAAACATACAAATAGGTCAATATATTTTAGTTGATTTAGATAAAGCTATGGAAGTAAGATATGATGGTTTAATTAGATATATAATAAATGTAGAAGATGTTTATGCAGTTATTGGAGGGTATAATGAGTAAAATAATAAAATTTAATGAAGAAGCAAGATTAGCACTACAAAAAGGAGTAGATGTATTAGCAGATGCAGTAAAAATAACTTTAGGTCCTCGTGGAAGAAATGTTGTTTTAGATAGAGGTTATGGTGCTCCGTTAATTACTAATGATGGTGTAACTATAGCTAAAGAAATTGAATTAGAAGATTATACAGAAAATTTAGGTGCTCAACTAATGAAGGAAGTAGCTATAAAAGCAAATGATGTTGCAGGAGATGGTACTACTACTGCTACTGTTTTAGCACAAAGTTTAATTAAAGAGGGATCTAAGATGATACAAGCAGGTGCAAATCCTGTTTTTATAAGAAGAGGTATAGAAAAAGCTACTAAACTTGCAATAGAAAAATTAAGAGAAAGATCAGTTTCTATTAAAAATAATAGCGAAATAGAACAAGTTGCATCAATTTCTGCAGCTGATGAAACTGTTGGTAAATTGATAGCAGATGCTATGAAAATAGTTGGAGATAATGGAGTAATAACTGTCGAAGAAGCAAGATCTTTAGATACTACTATGGAAGTTGTTGAGGGAATGCAATTTGATAATGGGTATTTATCGCCATACATGGTTACAGATACAGAAAGAATGACAGTTGAGTTAGAAAATCCATATATATTATTAACAAGTAGAAAAATAAACTCTATGAAAGAGATATTAGGATTATTGGAAAAAGTTGTAGAAAGTTCTAGACCTTTATTAATAATAGCTGATGATATAGAAGGAGAAGCACTTTCTACTTTAGTTCTAAATAAAATAAGAGGAGCACTAAATGTTGTTGTAGTAAAAGCACCAGCATTTGGCGATAGAAGATTAGCTATGTTAGAAGATATAGCAATTTTAACTGGTGCAATAGTTATTTCTGAAGAAAAGGCTATGAAATTAGAAGAAGCGGATATAGATGACTTAGGATCTTCAAGAAAAATTAAAGTAACTAAAGATAAAACTATTATAGTAGATGGATTAGGAAATACCCTTGAGAGGGAAGAAAGAATTACACAAATAAAAGGTCAAATACTTGAGACAAAGTCAGATTATGATAGAGAAAAATTACAAGAAAGATTAGCTAAACTTTCTGGTGGAGTTGCTGTAATAAGAGTTGGTGCAGCTACAGAAACAGAAATGAAAGAGAAAAAAATGAGAATAGAAGATGCTTTAAATGCTACTCGGGCAGCTGTAGAAGAAGGTGTAGTTGCAGGTGGAGGTACAGCTCTAATTCAAATATACAAAGATATTAAAAAATTTAATATAGAAGGTGAAGAAGGAATAGGAGTTGAAATATTTAAAAAAGCATTATTTTCTCCTTTAAAACAAATAGCAATAAATTCAGGGGTTGATGCTGGTGTAGTATTAGAAAAAGTATTAAATTCAGATGTTAATTTTGGATATGATGCTTTAAAAGGAGAATATGTTAATATGTTTGAACGTGGAATAATAGATCCTACTAAAGTTACTCGTTCTGCAATACAAAATTCTTCTTCTATAGCTTCTCTATTATTAACAACTGAAGTTAGTGTAGTTACAAAGGAAGATAAAAATAATCAACAAATGCCAGGTATGTATTAGGTGATATAATGAGAAAGAAAAAAAACATTATAAAAAGATTCTTTTTATTTGGATTAATGTTATTGATTTTTTTTCTAAATAGAAATAGAATTTTTAATATTACTAAAGTAATGTTATCTGATATTAATTTTAAATTAGTAGACACCAAAACTTTAATTTATAATAGTTATATGAAGTATAATCAAAAATTAGATTATTTAAGAAATGTCAAAGAAAATGTAGATGAATTAGAAAAATTAAAATCAGAAATACAATTATTAACTGCAGAAAAAATGGAACTTCAAAAAATAGTAGAAGAAAATATAGAATTAAGAACTTATCTTGAACTTGAAAATACTGATAATAAAAATTTTGTAGTTGCAGAAGTAATACTTAAAGATAATTTACAAGATCAGGATATAATATATATTAATAAAGGTAAAAATCAAGGAATAACTGAAAATTCACCTGTAATATTAAATGGTAAATTAATTGGTAAGATTAATAAAGTTTCTGAAAAATATTCTGAAGTTTATTTATTGTCTAATCCTAATTTTAAAATGTCTGTAAATGTTAATAATATTTTTACAGGTATTATTCGTGGAAAAGGTTCTTTAAATTTTGTGATTAAGAATTTCAATGTTGAGAATTCGGAAAAAATATTTCAATTTGATATTGAAACTTCTGGAATTAGTGAACTTTATCCTAAGGGATTACCTATAGGAAGCTTTAGATTAGAAGATAAAACTAAACTTATAGATAATAAAGAACTTAATTTTACTATAAGTGATAGAATCATAGGAATAAATACTGTAGTAGTTTATCAATATGATAATAATAAATTGAAATTATTAAAGGAAATAGAAGGGGAAGAAAATAGATGAAAAAGTTATTAATAGTATCGTTGTTGTTTGTCAATATCTCTTTTTCTAAAACTTTTCAATTTTTACAACAAAATTTTAGTGCAGAAGTAATTGAGAATTTTTTGATAAATAATAAGAAAAAAATAAAAAAATATAAATTTGATTACACCCCTGACGTTGTAAAATTAGAAGTAATAGAACCAAAATTAAATAAAGGTGAAGTAATTACATACACGAGTGGTAAAAAAACATTATACTCACCTAAAATTAAACAAACAGTACAACAAAAATTAAGTAATGAAGATAGTTCTATTTATTCAATATTAGAGGAATTATCTAAAATGGATAAAAAAGAAACTTATGAGAATAAAAATAAGAAATATATATTTGAAAATGATATTTTAATAGAAATAATAGCAGACAAATACAGTATTAAAATTAAGGAATATATTGGAAATAAACCGAAAAAAATACAGTATATTTCTAATACAGTAACTCTTGAATATTTGATTAATTACTAATGAAAATTATAAATGATGTTGCTATTATTTTAAATAAAAAAGAAATATCGGGAAGTAGCATTTTAGTTACATTATTTACCAAAAAACATGGTAAAGTATCGGCAATAATATTTAATGCCAGAAATTCTAAGAAAAAGCATTTAGCATCTTTAATGCCATTAAGTATTTCAGATGTTGAAATAGAAATAAAAAATAGTTCAAAAATAATTACAAATAGTATATTACAGCATAGTTTTCAAAATTCTATGAATAAAATTGAAAAATTACAACTATTATTCTATATAGCTCATTCTTTAAATCAAGTATTAGAATTTGATAATCCAGATGAGGAATTATATAATAAAAGTATAGAGATTATTCAATATATAGATGCTTTAGATAATGAATTAATTGAAAATATAGATTTTGAAAGATATATTTTGATTACTTTTTTAAGAAGATTAATGGTAGTTTTAGGAATATTTGATCTTAATCAATTAGTTAATCAATATGATTTACTTAATCAATATAATGATTATGTTGAATATTCAAAAACTAGCGTTTTAAATAATCCAAATAGTTTAATTACATTGTTAAACTGCTTTGAAGGGTATATTAATAATTATTTCGAAATAAAATTAAATTATAAAAAAATATTGATACTTTAATGAAGGAGATAGAGATGAAGACTAATTACATATTCGAGAAAATATATGTAGATGGAATTAACTTAAATTTACAAGCAAAAAATAAAAATGCATTATTAAAAGAAATGTTTAAAGGTTTAGAAAATAATGAAAATATTATAAACAAAGAAAAAGCATTTGAGGATTTATTAGAAAGAGAAGTTTTAGGTACTACTGGAATAGGAAGAGGAGTTGCTATCCCTCATGCAAAAACGGACGCAGTTAAGGATATAATAATTACAGTTGGTGTAGTTAAAGATGGAATAGAATATGAAGCAGTAGACGAAGAAAAAGTAAATACTTTATTTATGTTTTTATCTCCAGTTGAATTAAGTAGAGAATATTTAACAATATTAGCAAAAATTTCTAGATTTTGTCAAAGTGAAAATTTTAGAAAAAAACTTTTAGAATGTGAAAGTAAAGAAGAATTAATTGATTTAATAAAGAGTAAGGAAGTTTAGGGGTTATTATGAAGTGTCCATATTGTGGTGATAAAGAAACTAGAGTAGTTGATAGTCGTTCATATAGTGATGGGAATTCTATAAAAAGAAGACGTCAATGTGATATTTGTAATAAAAGATTTAATACTATAGAAAAGATATTTAATTTACCTATAGTTGTAATTAAAAAAAATGGTGAGATAGAAGAGTTTGATAGAAATAAGGTATATCAAGGTATTATAAGATCTCTTGTGAAAAGAACTTATGTTCAAAATAAAGTTGATGAGATGATAGATGAGATAGAAAGAGATATATTAACTAATTATGATGGAAAGATTAATAGTAATAGATTAGGTGATATGATACTTGAAAAATTATTTCTTTTTGATGAGGTTGCTTATATTAGATTTGCGTCGGTATATAATAAGTTTGAAAATTTAGATAGTTTCTTAAATACGATAAAAGAAGTTAAAAAAAGAAAAGAGAAGAGATAAAATGAAAAAAAAACTATATACAATATTATTTATTTTTCTGTTTTTCTTAATATTTACTACATTATTATTTAGAATATATAATAATATGAAATTAAGTAGAGAAATGAATATGAAGTTAACTGAAAGTACTGAAAAATATGAAAAATTAAAACAAGAAAAGGAAAAACTTCAGAAAGAATTAGAAGAATCTAGAAAAGGTATTAATAAAGAAAAATTTGTTAGAGATAATCTTAATATGAAAAAAGAAGGAGAAAGAATATATAAGATAGTTAATAATGAAGAAGAAAAAAATGAAGAAAATTCTAAAGTTGATGTAGAAACTGATAAAGAAGAAAATACAAAAACTGACAAAGAGAATAAAGAAAACGGAGAATAATATGTATAATTTAAAAGATAAAATAAATGAAGTCAAAATAATTAATCCTGATGAAAAAGTTAAATATAGGCTTTCTAATACATATTTTTTTAGAAGTTTTGTATTAGCAGGTATAATAATGTTTACCATATTTTATGTAGGTAAAGATATATTAAGTAGTGAATTTTCAAAAGATTATGTATACTTAATAATAGTATTAGGATTATTTGTATATATTATATTTCATCTATATACTGTATTTAAATTTAAAATTATTGTAGATAAAAATAATATTATTGATGATAAAAATAAATTGTTAGTTAAAGATATTACTAAATTAAGTATAAGAGTAATGAAAATTTCAAATAAAATTAATGAAAATTGTCTAGTTATTACTACTAAAGACAATAAAGAATATGTATACAGATTAAATATTAATAATAAATTTAAGTTTATTAAACAAATTTCTTTATTATCAAATAATGAAGTAATAATAGAGGGGTAGAGTTTAAATGATAGAATTTTTTATAGCAAAAAGACATATTATTGAAAGAAAATTTCAATCAATAGTTTCCATATTAGGTATAGCAATTGCATTAACTGTTTTTGTTGTCTCTCTTGCTATTTCTAATGGATTAAAGAATAATATGTTGAATTCACTTCTTTCACTTTCACCACATGTTAGTGTAGATATTTATCAAGACTATCAGGAACAATATCTTGATATTAGTAAAGAATTTGAACAATATGACATAAAGAAAATTAATTATAGATTACAAGCTCAAGGATTAGTTAGTGTAAACGGATACTCTACATCTACATTAATTATAGGGACTAAACTAGAGGATTTAGATATAAATATAGTTGAAGGTAAAATAGAAAGTAATGAACTAACATCAGTATTAGTGGGTAATGAATTTTTAAAAAAAACAGGTACAGTTTTAGGAGATGAAATTACGGTTTTAACATCAGAAATGAGGGAAATTAAAGCTAAAATATCTGGTGTATTTAAAACAGGTTTTTATAATTATGACTCAGATTTATTATTATTTCCACTTGAAACTCTTCAAATTTTAGAAGAAAGAGGAGAAGTGGTATCAACCGTTTCTATTTTAGTGGATAATCCAACTAATATAGAAAAACTAGATATTTTGGTTAGGGATATAAATGAAAATTATGGAGATAAAGTTTTTGCAAGAAGTTGGAGTATGGATAATCAAAGTTTATTAAGTGCAATAAATTTTGAAAAATTTGTATTAGTTTCAATACTAAGTTTAATAATATTAATTGCATCTTTTGCAATATCTGTAATTTTAAATATGATAGTAAGAGAGAAAATAACTGATATTGGGATTTTGAAAGCAACTGGATATAATGACAGGAATATTTTAAAAATATTTCTATTTGAAGGTCTAATAATAGGAATAGTGGGAATGATAATATCTATATTACTTTCACCATTAATAATAATATTTTTAAGAATAATATTTAAATATTATGTGACAACTACTTATTATTTAGATACATTACCTATAAGAATTAGTATAGTTGAAATGATAATTATCTATTTTATATCATTTATACTTATACTACTATCAACTATACTTCCTTCTATTAAGGCATCAAAAATGAATCCAACTGAAGCAATAAAATATAATAATTAGGAGTAAAAATGCTTGAATTAAAAGATGTAGGTAAAACATATGTAACTAAAGCTGAAAAAATAGAAGTATTAAAGGATATAAATTTTAAATTTGAAAATGGTGATTTTTTTTCTATACAGGGTAAATCTGGTAGTGGTAAGACAACTTTATTAAATATTTTAGGATTACTTGATTTTCCAACTGAGGGTGAAGTATTTATAGATGGAGAAAAAGTACTGAATAATAAATTGACAGATTTAAGAAGGAAAAAAGTTGGTTTTGTTTTTCAATTTCACTATTTATTAAATGAATTTACTGCACTAGAAAATGTGATGATACCAGCATTAGTTGATGGTAAAAATAGAAAAAAAGAAATAGAAGAAAAAGCAAAAAAAATATTAGAAGAGGTTGGTTTAAAAGAAAGAATTAATCACAAACCAAATGAACTTTCAGGTGGAGAAAAACAAAGAGTTGCTATTGCGAGAGCTTTAATAAATGAACCTGAAATTATTCTTGCTGATGAACCTACAGGAAATTTAGATTATGAAACTAGTAATTTGATTAATGAACTATTTGTGAATTTAAATAAAAAAGGGCAAGGAATAATAATAGTTACTCATAGTATAGAGCTAGCTAATTTGGCCAAAGTAAAATATAAGATAGAAAATGGTAAATTAAAACAAATTTAAACTTGAAAAAAAAGATTTTGAGGGTATAATATAGTAAGGAAGCAATGAAGGGAAGTGCTATTATGAAAATAATTATTAGTGGTAAACAATTAGAAATGACAGAACCTATTAAGGAATATGTTGAAAGTAAAATTTCCAAAATTACTAAGTATCTAGAAAATATTAATGAAACTCATGTAACATTAACTGTTGAACCTACAAAATCTGAAGGTAAAATATATAAAGCAATTGCTACAGTTTATGCACCAAATAAAACACTTAGACAAGAAGAAAGTGATCCAGATTTATATGCTGCTATAGATAATTTATCATCAGGATTAGAAAGACAAGTTAGAAAATATAAAGAAAAAATGAAAGATAGAACAGAATAAAATATTGTATTATTTAATTCCTCAAAACTATTGTTTTGGGGAATTTTATTTTTAAATAGGTAATGTTTACAATGAAATGCACACAATAAAAAATATGGACTAAATACCATAAATACAGGATTTTAATCTTGTTTGGTATATGGTCCATTTTTTGATTTCATTGACACAATAGCTATAACTTTTTAAAATAGGTGTGTTGGAATAATATTTTGTTCTACATTTTTAGGAGCAAATGCACAATTTTTTTTAAATGAAATGCACAAAATTAACTAAGAATGGAGATAAAAATGCAATTAAAAATTAATGATAGAATTAAAATTGAAATGTATTTAAGAAAAGGTAAATCAATAAAATATATTTCAGAATTAATAGGGGTTTCTTATCACACAATACTTAGAGAGATTACCAATAGAAGGGTACTAAAATTTAATTCTAGATTACCATATGGACATATTTCAACAATTGATGAACATAATTGTGACATATTAAAGAAACAACCTGTAGTTTGTAATAAGTGCCCTAGATTTCATAAAAATAATTGTACCCATGATTTTGTTGTTTATGATTCTATTAAGGCTAATGAAATATATTTAGAAGGTAAAAAGAAAAAAAGTACACCAAAAAGAGATAAATTTCTTAAATTAGTTGAAAAATATATAAAAAGAGGTCAACCAA
>NZ_LOHX01000153.1 GCF_001559775.1 Streptobacillus felis
TAGATGGTTAGGTATCTTATTCATTTAATGACTATCATTTCAATCTATTAGCTCATGATTTTAACTTAAAATTCTTAGAAATTATTGATAAAATTAAGGAGTCAAGTGGTATAGCTAATTTACACCTATATCATAAGAAAAACTTAGTCGAAGGAAAGATTAATATAGATAATTTCCCACTAAAGACTACACATGATATAGCTAATTTAAATAAAGTGACTGCAGATATAGACCTAAAGAATAAAACTATTAGTCTTAATGAATTATGAGGTAAT
>NZ_LOHX01000154.1 GCF_001559775.1 Streptobacillus felis
ATAGGAATGATTATTGTTCCTAATATTAACATTTTTAATAAATTACTAACAGATACTATATACTGCTGGAACTACTATCATAGGATTAACTATACCTGGTAAAGGTAATATACTACTAAATCCCAGTTTTGAAAATATTAATGCTAAAATAAGTGTAATAGGCATTAAAAGTACAGATACTATACAACAGTTCGCCTGCAGATCCAAGTATAGGCCAATCAAGACCTATAACTATATCCTTATGTTTATATCTACTCTCAATAAAAGTTTTGGCAACTTCTGAAACAGGATTTAATGATTTAACAAACATACCTGATATTATAGGTACAAGTACTAG
>NZ_LOHX01000155.1 GCF_001559775.1 Streptobacillus felis
GTGGAAGAATAGCAGAAATGAAAAATGGTAGAAGGAAAAAAACTAATGTCAACTCTTGAAATTTATTTAAATAAACTTACAGGAAAAGGAGTTAACGTTGTTACAGTTAATGATTAACATGCAAAAAGGAATAGAGACACTATGGCACACATATATGAATTATTAGGTCTTACATCAGGTGTTATAATTGCAAATTTAGCTAATGAAACAAGAAGAGCTCAATATAACTGTGACATTACATAT
>NZ_LOHX01000156.1 GCF_001559775.1 Streptobacillus felis
AATTAGTAAAAATATTAAGTAAATAAAATGGTAAGTATAAGTTTTATTATATGAATATGTTACCAATACAACAGACAATTAATGAAAAAACAAATAAGGAGTAAGCAACTATTCTTAAAAGACGGGAGATGAAGAGGCTGTATGAAAAGCTTGATAAGAAGAATAATTTAAGAGCTATAGTTACAGGAGAAAGTTTAGGGCAAGTTGCATCTCAAACACTAGAGGGATTAAATTGTACAGCAGCTTTTGTAAAA
>NZ_LOHX01000157.1 GCF_001559775.1 Streptobacillus felis
TTATATCCTTTTATTTCTTCATTTTCTATTATTGGTTTTGATGTTGTTAAAGCCATATTATGTAAATTTAAAAAACTTGCACCATCTAGTGTTATTCCATTAGGATTTGAAAGTATTACATCTAATTTATCTTTACTTAATGCTTCAAGTCTTACTTTTAGTTTACTTTCTTCTAATCCTGTTACGTCTAGAAGGGCAAGTTTTGCTCTTTTATCTTTACTATTATTATTACCATTTATTAGTCCTGCAATCCTACTCCTTGCAATATTTTTTGCATTATTTATTACGTCACCTTTTTCACTCATAATGTATATTTTAAAGGTTCAACGACTTTCAACGTTAGGCCTTGCAGTATAAACTCTTATGATCACCTTCCCATTATTAATCATATTCACATATACCTTTATTTTTCTAACTTCTATTATGTTCGCATATGTAAAAAATGTATTTAAAAATGTTAGAAAATTTAGTTT
>NZ_LOHX01000158.1 GCF_001559775.1 Streptobacillus felis
TGTTACTTCATCAATATTATTGTATTTTACATTTACTGATGTACAAGAAAACATAATCAAAAGTAGTATAATATTTAATAATTTTTTCATAATGCATCCTTTCAAAAAAAAATCGCATAAGCGATTTTTTTCTATTTATTAAACTAACTCTATAATTGCAAGTTCAGCTGAGTCCCCTCTTCTTACATCAGTTTTGATGATTCTTGTGTAACCACCATTTCTTTCTGTATATCTTGGGGCTATTTCTTTAAAAACTTTTGCAGTTGCTTCTTCATTTCTTAAGAAAGAAAATACTTGTCTATATATATGTACTGCTTTTGCTTTATCGTCATTAGCTAAGTTATTTTTTTTACCTAAAGTAATCATTCTTTCACCGAAATTTCTTAACTCTTTACCACGAGTTACTGTCGTTTCGATTTGCTCAGCGTTCATTAAAGATATTTTCATATTCTTC
>NZ_LOHX01000159.1 GCF_001559775.1 Streptobacillus felis
TCACTTAATATTAAGGGTTCAAGAATTTTAACTGTAGAACAATTAAAAGAAATTTCTGGATTAAAAGTAGGAGATGTATTAAATGGTAGATTACTTACTTTAGAGGAATCTCCAATAATACGAGTATATTCTGAAAATGGGGTCTTATGGGTAGGATTTAAAGATGTAACAGTAACTAATGATGGATATGTTACAATAGAATTACTAGAAGGTACAGTTAAAGAAGTAGTATATGAAAAAAAAGGTATTGTAAAAGTCAATGA
>NZ_LOHX01000160.1 GCF_001559775.1 Streptobacillus felis
AAAGAACTAATGACTTTAATTCATTTTAATATTAAAATATATATGAGGTGAAAAATATGGAGAAAAAGTCAACATTACAGGAAAAGAAAAATAATGTAATAATTAAAAGTGCAGATCTTTTTTTCAAAAACGGATATGTAAATATAGGAATTCAAGATATATAAGATGTATGTAATATTCCAATAGGATCATTTTATTACTTTTTCAAAAGTCAAGATGAAATACTTTTACACGTAATAGA
>NZ_LOHX01000161.1 GCF_001559775.1 Streptobacillus felis
TTTTTAAAATCATATCCATTCGATTTAAGATGTTCTATAAATACAGGTAAAGTTTTGTAATCTGTAGGATTTTGAAATATTTTAAAATCTAAAATGTAATTACTATTTACAGCTATTTGAACATTATATGCCGGTATTAATTGTCCATTTTTCATGTAATCTTTTTTAGATCTCATAAATGTAGCATATATATCAGTTTTAGAATAACTATTTCTATCTCCTAATATTTTCAGTTGTTCTAAATATTTTCTCTCTTTATCTAAAACTTTTTCTAGTTCTAATCCTAAATCTTTAATAATTTTTTGTTTTTCATTTAATTCACTTAATTCTTTTATCTTTGTATATTCTTTAACAAGCATTTCTACTTCTTCATTTGGTACTATTTGAGATAAATTTAAATCTTTTCCTTTTAAAGTAAGATAATCTAAAAGTATTCTTTCTATCTTTATATGATTTTTCTTTTGATAGTACATTACAGTCCCTCTCCAAACAAATGTATATTTATTAGAGAATGCTTCTATTTTAGTTCCATCAATAAACACTTCATTTTCATTAATTATATTCTTTCTTTTTAAAATATTTGTAAATTGATAAAGTAAATCTATTATATCTTCTCTATATTTAACTATGAATTTTTGAAGTCTTGTTAATTTAGGTGCTTCTTCTCCATTAAGAAGATAGATGAAGTTTATATTTTCATTACAATTTCTAATTATTTTTCTAAGTTCTAACTCAGAATAATATGCAGATAGAAGAATAATTTTAAACATTACATCAATAGAATTTTTAGATTTTCTACCTTTGTTGTGATTCTTTACTTTCGATTTATTGTTAAAAACTAGTTCCTTAGCTAGCTCGTTAAGAAGAATTACAGGAGAATTTTCATCAAATTCAAAATGTTTGTAATTATTTACTTCAAAAAGTTGATTTTCTTTTGTGTTTGTGATACTATTTAATTGTATTTTTAGCATAACTAATTATACCATAAAACAGTGATTTTATCAATGTTTATGCGTGTTTTTAGTTCAAAAAAAGCCAGCTTTATTTCTGGCTTTTTTTGTTTATTTAGACTGTTTATTTCGGAACAGCCCCTTTTTTATTGCCAAGATACCGGAGTGATTAGGATTGGTCGCCTTAAAAATAAAACGTGGTAGCCATATATTATAGTATTATAAGATCCGTAAAAGCTCTATGTCAGTT
>NZ_LOHX01000162.1 GCF_001559775.1 Streptobacillus felis
GCATTAGTGTAACCAAAATAAATACCTGTTAAATTTTCTTTATTTTTCTCAAAATAATGATCTACACTTATATTTATCTCTATTGTTCCATCAATGTAACGTGTTTTATTAGAATTATCTTATATGAATTCTCCACTATAAAGTTTAGACCATGGCATTCATTTTTCAGTATTTTTACCTATATTAAATAAAGTATTTTGTATACGTCTTTCATTTAAACGACCAAATACATGATGAGCTTGATCCATATTAGCCTTAGGTCATATTAAGCATCAGTCTCGAACTGATTTAGTATTTTTCCAGACGAATAATCTATGTTCTTCTTGTCTTTCTGACATTAATTCTAATTCGGCATCATTTTCAGAGACAGTTGTTC
>NZ_LOHX01000163.1 GCF_001559775.1 Streptobacillus felis
TTTTAGTTTTATCAAGATCAACAATTAAACTTTCTATTCCCTTTTTAAATTTTATATCCTTTTTAGCTTTAAATGAGTAATAAAATTTCTTGCTAAAATTAAAGATCCCCTTTAACTCACTTGATAATTCAAATAATTGATTTAATCTATATTTTTGTTTCTTAGAATACTTTGAAGTTGGTGATTTAGCCAATAGCTTCCAAAATTTTTTTAATTCTTTATATTTAACATCCGAATTAAAAAGCCTTATTCTTACATCTCTTAACCTCCAATCAGATTGTCTTAATACATGATATTTATCTGCAACTATTATTGGATTATCAAATGTAGTATTGATTACATTTCTAAATTGCATAAACATATCTGTAACAAATATATTAGGTTTTATAT
>NZ_LOHX01000164.1 GCF_001559775.1 Streptobacillus felis
AACTATCAGAAGAAGACTATGAGAAATTAAGTATGAAGATTAATAGCATAAGAAAAGGGGATGTAATAAAAGTTAAGTGGTATAAAGAAAAAGGATATGTAGATATAATAGGCAAGGTTTCTACTATAGATATTGAAAATATGTATATAGAAGTAATTAAAGAAAAAATAAATATAATAAATCTAGTAGAAGTGCAAGTTTAATATAGACTATTAGTGAAAAATATGATAAAATGTCAATATATAGTAAAGAA
>NZ_LOHX01000165.1 GCF_001559775.1 Streptobacillus felis
CATTTTAAATAGAGCAAAAACATTATCAGATAAAATACTAGAGAAATTTCCTCTGGTTAATGTAGATGATGAAATAAAAGATGAGAATGAACTTATAATAAATATTTTAGATGATTATGATTTTTCATATCAAAAACCAGAAGGATCTTCTTTCTTAGGAGAATTTATAAAAGCAAAAACTTGGGTTGAAGTTTTCGCTAATTTTATAGAATTATGTGATGAACTAGATGAGCAGTCTATAACTAAATTTGCAAGAATTGAATATCAAAATATAACTATTTCTAATGATGAAAGA
>NZ_LOHX01000166.1 GCF_001559775.1 Streptobacillus felis
ACTGTTTTACCAGTTCCATGAGGTAAAATTACTGTACCTCTAACTTGTTGATCCGCATGTCTTGGATCTACTCCTAATCTAATTGCTAATTCAACTGTTTCTACAAATTTAGCACTCTTTGTATCAAATACTAATTCTAAAGCTTCTTCTAGTGTGTAGATTTTTAATTTATCTACTTTTTGAGAAAGTACATTATAACTTTTCCCTTTTTGTGACATAATTTGTTTCCTCCTTTGTGGTAATTTAAATTTTTATCTCCCACTTAATTTCATATTATTAACCTCGTATTTTAATTCCCATACTTCTTGCTGTTCCAGCAATATTGTTCATAGCTGCTTCAACAGCTCAAGCGTTTAACACTGGCATTTTCGTTTCAGCTAATCCTTTTAATTGAGCTTATGTAATTTTTCCAGCTACTTATTTTACACAGGTTTGTGTTCCTCTTTCTATTTTAGCAGATTTATTTAATAAATCTGATGAAGTTGGTGATTTTAACAC
>NZ_LOHX01000167.1 GCF_001559775.1 Streptobacillus felis
AAGCTATTTGATTATTTGAAATTTCATCAATTTCAAAACCAAGTTTTTCAAATGTGTCCATATGTATTAAATATGAAATCTTTAACAACTGGACTAACATCTATTAATTCAGGTAAAAGAAGTATTTGAGAACCAATATTCTTTTTCTCAAAACTAGACATAAGTTCTTCATAAAGCAGTCTTTCATGTATAATATGTTGATCATATATTTCTAAATTATTATCTCTATTAACTAATATATATGTATCAAATATTTGACCTAATACTTCATAATATTTTACTTCCCCTTCTTTTTTCTCAAAAAATGGTTTTAAGTATTCCACCTTATTTTCTACTTTAATTTCTTCCTCTTCTTCATAAAAAGGATTTTCATATATTAATTTAGGTTCTCTTACTTCTACATATTTTTCTTCTTTAAAAGTTAAAGTTTCAGGAATAACTTCTTCTTTTACCTCATTTTTTGAAAAAATATTTATCGGTATGTATTCTGTTTCTGTTTTATCTACAACTTCTTCATTAGTTTTTGGTATTATTGTAGGTTGCCAAGTTCTTATATCAAATTCATAAAA
>NZ_LOHX01000168.1 GCF_001559775.1 Streptobacillus felis
CTAAAAATGTCTTTCCTATAAAAGCTCTTTTCCAAGTATTTAATGATTCAGCAAGTGCAATATATCTTTCATTTCCTAATCCTAACTTTTCTCTATTTCTTTACCTTTTCTTTTCTTCAACTATAAATTTTTTACCAATTTTACTTAATCTTCTTTCTTTCATTTCCTTCCTCTAACAAAATTTGTTTTTCAATTTTTAATACTTTAACTTTTTGTATATTTTCATTAATTGTATTTCCACCTTCTGCTTTTACTAAAGT
>NZ_LOHX01000169.1 GCF_001559775.1 Streptobacillus felis
ACAGATTAGTAGTATTTGAAGATACACGTAATGGTGAAAGATTTTTAGGTAAATCTACTAAAGCTACTAAAGAGACTGTTGAAATTGAAGAACAACAGTATCCAGTTGTTAAAGTAGCAATAAATTCTACATTTCACCCATTCTATACTGTGAAGTCTAAATTTGTTGATGACACTGGGAGAGTTGATAAATTTAAGAAGAAATACAATTTATAATAAAATACAGAATTATTCTTTTAGTAATTCTGTCTTTTTAAAATGAT
>NZ_LOHX01000170.1 GCF_001559775.1 Streptobacillus felis
ATATTTTATTATTTCATTTCTTTATCATTTTTGACATCGATACCAACGATGCTATTAAAAATATATCATATAAAGAAAAAGTGGAAGAACGATACATTAATCAAATTTAATATTTTAATTGCATGTTTTATTATAAATATTTATATAATTATTTACTTGAACAACATTCAGTTTTTTTTATATATTTATTTTGTTTTACTA
>NZ_LOHX01000171.1 GCF_001559775.1 Streptobacillus felis
TAAGATGTTCTATAAATACAGGTAAAGTTTTGTAATCTGTAGGATTTTGAAATATTTTAAAATCTAAAATGTAATTACTATTTACAGCTATTTGAACATTATATGCTGGTATTAATTGTCCATTTTTCATGTAATCTTTTTTAGATCTCATAAATGTAGCATATATATCAGTTTTAGAATAACTATTTCTATCTCCTAATATTTTTAGTTGTTCTAAATATTTTCTCTCTTTATCTAAAACTTTTTCTAATTCTAATCCTAAATCTTTAAGAATTTTTTGTTTTTCATTTAATTCACTTAATTCTTTTATCTTTGTATATTCTTTAACAAGCATTTCTACTTCTTCATTTGGTACTATTTGAGATAAATCTAAATCTTTTCCTTTTAAAGTAAGATAATCTAAAAGTATTTTTTCTACTTTTAGCTGATTATTTTTTTTATAGTACATTACAGTACCTTTCCAAACAAATGTATATTTATTAGAAAATGCCTCTATTTTAGTTCCATCAATAAATACTTCATTTTCATTAATTATATTCTTTCTTTTTAAAATGTTTGTAAATTGGTAAAGTAAATCTATTATATCTTCTCTATATTTAACTATGAATTTTTGTAGTCTTGTTAATTTAGGTGCTTCTTCTCCATTAAGAAGATAGATGAAGTTTATATTTTCATTACAATTTCTAATTATTTTTCTAAGTTCTAACTCAGAATAATATGCAGATAGAAGAATAATTTTAAACATTACATCAAGAGAATTTTTAGATTTTCTACCTTTGTTGTGATTCTTTACTTTCGATTTATTGTTAAAAACTAGTTCCTTAGCTAGCTCGTTAAGAAGAATTACAGGAGAATTTTCATCAAATTCAAAATGTTTGTAATTATTTACTTCAAAAAGTTGATTTTCTTTTGTATTTGTGATACTATTATATTGAATTTTGAACATAACTAATTATACCATAAAACAGTGATTTTATCAATGTTTATGCGTGTTTTTAGTTCAAAAAAAGCCAGCTTTATTTCTGGCTTTTTTTGTTTATTTAGACTGTTTATTTCGGAACAGCCCCTTTTTTATTCCCAAGATACCGGAGTGATTAGGATTGGTCGCCTTAAAAATAAAACGTGGTAGCCATATATTATAGTATTATAAGATCCGTAAAAGCTCTATGTCAGTTCGTGATTTCCTTAAGCATACATTAACAGAGACAGCTCCTTATACACGAAGTCAAGACACAAAATATAGTATCACTCTTCC
>NZ_LOHX01000172.1 GCF_001559775.1 Streptobacillus felis
ATTTGCCAGTTTTAACAAAGTTTGAAAGAAAGCAAGCTCAAGATTTTAGAAAAAATTTATTATCTGAAGGATTTATTATGATGCAATATTATTGTTATTCAAGATTTTGTAGAAATGAAGCCGAAAGTTCTAAATATCTAGGTAGAGTAAAAAAGTTAAGTGTACGATTATGTGGTGGTGAAGGTAGAATATTAAAGATTACCAAAAGACAATATGAGAATATGATGGTCATATGGAAAGAACCAAAAGTAACAGAACTAAAAGTCAATAAAAATCCACTAGTATTTATTTAATGT
>NZ_LOHX01000173.1 GCF_001559775.1 Streptobacillus felis
TTAGATTTGAAACTGGATCACATTTACTTCCAAATATATTTATACTACATACTTTTGTTGCAACACATGTTGCAAAAGGTAATATTATCTTATCATTTTCCGTTAGTATCATATCTCCTTTAACAAAAGTATTAATCCCTCCAGTAACAAATTTACTTGGTGTAGGGCACTGACTACATTTTACAACTACACTTGCAGTCGCTAGTACTTCTGAATTTATAACCCTATTTTCATCCTCCTTATAAAATGATTTATAGAAAAAATATAAATTCCTAATTTTCTTATTTTCACAATGTTTTT
>NZ_LOHX01000174.1 GCF_001559775.1 Streptobacillus felis
AAAATAATTGTACCGTTCACTTTATGGTGAATGAAGAAGATATGAATGAGCTTAACCGAAGATTTGCATTGACCAGTTTCAAGAGTAAAAGAGAGTTTTACCGAAATAGTATTTTCAAGAATAAAATTATCAGTATTGATATATCAGGAGCTTTTAGAAAAGAACTAAGAGAACTATCTTCTCTTGTAAGTCGTAATTCAGCTAACTTAAATCAGATAGCCAAAGTGGTAAACAGCACAGGAGTTATTTACAAAGATGATATGGAAAGCATTAAGAAAACTTTGCAAGTGGAACTACTTTTTCTATCAGAATTTAGATAAAAAGTTTCCGACTATATTATTAATGAGGTTATAGGGTAATGGCAGTTACAAAGATACATCCCATTAAAACAACTCTTAAAAAGGCGATAGATTACATCTGTAACGGAGATAAAACCGATGCTGAAA
>NZ_LOHX01000175.1 GCF_001559775.1 Streptobacillus felis
GTTTGTTATCACTGTTGATGAAGGTTTACTTTCGCTAATTGTAAATGTAGGGTTTACTGAAGCTTTTGCACCTAATGTTAAATTAGTTGTTGGTCTATATTCTACAGTACCTTCAACTCCAGTTTTAACAGTATGTGTATTTACTCCTTTTGTTTTAGCATAACCTAATTTAACTTTTGCTGTTGCATCTATTTTATCCTTTACCATTTCCTCAGATTTTGCACCTATTGTTA
>NZ_LOHX01000176.1 GCF_001559775.1 Streptobacillus felis
ATTTAACCTTTAATTGATTTAAATAAATCTACAACTACAAACTTTCCTGAATTAGCTTCACTTGCTAAAGCATAAGGATCTACAGTTTCAAAAACTTCACCTTCCAAAAAAGATTTATACATATATCCTACTTTAACTGTATCTCCATGTACTTTTAATTCAAAAATAACTAAAGAATCAAATTATATTATCACTAAATCTTTATTATTAATTAATAATTTAACTCTAGTAGCTGTAGGAACGACTACTCTTAAAAT
>NZ_LOHX01000177.1 GCF_001559775.1 Streptobacillus felis
AAGTACTGCTACTGAATCTATGGCAACTTTTCTTTCAAGTCCAGTTCCTACATAAGGAGCTTCTGTTGTAAGTAATGGTACTTCTTGTCTTTGCATGTTTGATCCCATAAGTGCACGGTTGGCATCATCGTGTTCTAAGAATGGAATTACTCCTGCTGAAACTGAAACCATTTGTTTAGGTGTACCGTCCATTAAATCTACTTGATCTTTTTTTACGTTAACAATTTCATCACCATATCTACATGTCATTTCTTTATCTCATAATTTACCTTCTTCATCTATATTTTT
>NZ_LOHX01000178.1 GCF_001559775.1 Streptobacillus felis
AAGTAGTACAAATATACCTTTAATTCCTTTTTCTAAATAAGGTAAATAGGCTTCAATGATATCAAGTACTATATATGGAATGATAGTAATGAAATCTGATTCAAACTAACCTTCAAACTGGGCACTTGAATATTCTTTTGTTGTTGTAGCTATATGTCCTCTTTTAATATGAACTATAGATATTAAATCAAATTCTTTTAAATATTTTATAGTTTTCATATACGCTTTTAAACATTCTATTCCATTATCTTCATAATATTCAACATGTTGCTTGTATACTCCACAAA
>NZ_LOHX01000179.1 GCF_001559775.1 Streptobacillus felis
TCTCTTTTATTTTGAATAATATCAACAATTCTCATAACATTTCCTTTCATATATTAGTATTAATTTACCTATTTGTCAATTTTCAGATAAAAAAACAGGAAAAATAATTCCTGTTTTTTTAAACTTAGGTTGAATTAATTGCAACTAAGTATATTAATACCATTTATTTTTATTAGTTCTATATAATTTTACCTTTATTTTATTAATTTGTCAATATGCCTAATGTAAAAAAAGGTGATTAAGAATTTCAAAAAAAATTCTTGAATCACCTCTTCTTTTTCTGTATAATTTAATCGCCAAACCAAATAACAGAAAGGAGTCAATATAATGTATAATTCTAATAAAATTAAATCTATCTTCTCCAA
>NZ_LOHX01000180.1 GCF_001559775.1 Streptobacillus felis
TTCATAAATTCTATAACCCTAATGGCCTATTATTCAAATAGGTAATTTTGTGCTACTTGAATATATAAAGTGCATTCTTTTTATATCATTATAATTATTCAATTATTTGAATTAATAAAAATATACACACTTTATTAGAGTTCTAATTTCCTATAGAATAAAAAACACCATAAACACTTCCTAACAATATTGATATTGAAATTTTTTGTTTATGGTGTATTATTTACCTATATTTTCTTAATAAATATATAATTAAATTTAAAAGTGCGCTTGTAACTACCGTAGGCATGTAATTAAAATACATTGCATATGTTCTATCTTGATATGGTATTATAAATAACATTATAACTGCAACCATATTTATAATTAAAGGTGGTAAATATAGCTTATTTGTAACCTTATTTAAGATAAAAGTAATAAGCAATGAACCTAGAATATATAATTTACTATAATACAACCATAATAATATAATCATTATCCTTTAACTGCTCCCATAGTAACACCTTGAGTAAAGTAACTTTGGAACATTAAGAATACTAATATCATAGGCATAGAAGCAAGTGCTGCTCCAGCCATTAATAATCCATAGTTTAATGAAAACTCTGCTTGTTGTGCCATAGATGCAACTCCAAGTGGTAATGTTTTCATTACTTCACTATTTGTAAATATTAATTGTGAGAAATAATCATTCCAGCTTGCAATAAATGTAAATATAGCAAGTGCTCCAACCCCTGGTTTAACTATAGGTAAAACTATAGATAAGAATGTTTTAAATTCTCCACAACCATCTATTTTTGCTGATTCTAATAATTCATTTGGTACTGAATGTGAAAATTGTTTCATTAAGAATACCCCAAATGGCCATCCTACAGCTGGTAAGATTAAAGCTTGATATGTATCTATCCATCCTAATTCAGTAATGAATTTTAATAAAGGTATTAATATTACTTGTTTAGGTAATGCCATAGCTGCAACAAATACTATAAATATAATATTTACACCTGGGAAATCTTTTTTTGCTAATGCATATCCTGCAAGAGTTGCTGTAACACAAACTAATATAGTAGTCATAGATGATACAAATACTGAGTTAAAGAACCATCTTGCAGTATTATTTACCAATAATTGTCTATAATTTGCAAGTGTTGGTGATACTGGTAACCATTGTGGCGGAATACTTATTGCAACATCTTGTAATTTAAATGATCCTGTTAATATCCAATAAAATGGAAATAAAAAGAATAATGCAAATGCAATTAATATTATAATTGATATTACACCTAAAGGTGTTGTTTTTCTAACTTCCATAATTTCTCCTAACCTAATTAATCTACATCATGTGATAAGAATTTAAATTGTAATACTGAAATTATTCCTATAATAATTGCAAGTAATACACCCATCGCTGATGATACACCAAATCTAGTTTCTACAATTGCTTTTTGGTAAACTAAATACATTATTGTTGATGTTGAATAATTTGGTCCACCTGCTGTTAATAATTGTATTAAAGCAAATATTTGGAAACTGTTAATTGTTGTAACAACAACTATATATAAAGTTGTTGGTTTAATCATTGGCCATATTATTTTTCTAAAACATTGTGAATCCGTAGCACCATCAATTTTTGATGCCTCTATTAAATCTTTAGGAACATTTCCTAAAGCTGCTACATATAGAATTATAGGTTGACCAACACTAGTAGTAATCAGTATCGCTATAATCGCATATATAGCCGTTCTAGGATTACCAAGCCAATCTATATTGTTATTTGTAATATGTGTACTATTTAAAATATAGTTTAAAATTCCATATTTTGGATGATATATCCAATTCCAAACAACAGTAACTGAAACTACTGATGATATAGCTGGTATATAAAATATACCTCTAAAAATTGATCTTACTAATGCACTTTTTTCATAAATATTTATAGCAACAAATATTGAAAATGCTACTACTATAGGTACTGCTATTAGTGTAATTAATACTGTATTTGCTGTTGATTTAATAAATACACTATCACTAAATAAATCTATATAATGTTTTAGTCCTACAAATGATGTATTACGTCCTCTGAATCTAAACAATGATAAATAAACACCTTTTGCCATAGGATATAAAACGAATGTTGTAAAAAATACCATTACAGGTAAAATAAATATATATGCACTATAATCTATTTTTTTAAAGTTTATTTTTTTAATAGAATTAAACATCTATTACACCTCTCCTTATATAAAAGGGGTAGAGAAGTTCTACCCCTTCTATTATTTATTACTATTTTGCGTCTTCAATTGTTTTATTTGCATCTTCAGCAAATTTATCTAATGCTTCTTTAGCACTTACTTGTCCGTTTAATACTGATTGTACCATGTTGAACCATAATGGTCTCATTTGAGCATAACCATCTATAGTGTTGTAGTAAGGACCAAAGTTTCCACTTTGTTCTTCTAAGAATTTAGATTCAGCATCATCACCGTAGATTCCACCTTTACCAACTGGTGAGAAGTTTCTAGTTGCTTTAAGTGCTCTTTCTCCCCATACTGGATCGTTAGCTATGAAGTCAACGAATTTTTTAGCAGCTTCAGCTCTTGCAGCATCTTCATTATCAAATATTGCAGCTCCTGCTAATAAGAATTCAAATTTAGCTTGTCCACTTTCATTAGGGAAAGCAACGAATACTGGATCTAATTTACCTGCAGCTACAGCTTCTTGGTCAGCTTTAACACCTTTTAATCCTGGTGAGTAAAGAATTGTCCCTGCTGCATTTCCACTTCTAAATGCTTCTAAAGCATCTTTAGCTTCTGCAGAAACTCCTTGTCCTAATAATCCTTTATCATAAGCTTGTTTAATCCATTCTAAACCTTTAACTCCGTTTTCATCGTTAATAGTATATTTGCTTACTTCTTTATCTGTAATCCATGAATCAAATAAGTTAGAAACGAAAGCTCTTGGACCTTGGTCTCCTGCTTGTGATTTAGTATAGAATAAGATAGGATCTATGCTAGGTTCTTTTTCTTTAATAGCTGTTAATAATGCTTCAAATTCTGCTACTGTCCAGTTTCTTCCTGGTTTGTTTAATGGTAACATATCAGTTAATCCTAATTTATCTGTAATAACTTTATTGAAAGCCATAACAAATGGAGTAGTTCCTAATGGATATAAGTATAATTTTCCATCATAGCTTGCAGCTGAAACCATAGAAGGTGAATAAACTGAAGTATCTGCTTCAAATGGAACTAAATATCCTTTTTTAGCCCAATCTATTACTCTTCCTGGAGCATCTATAACAACGTCAGGAGTTGATTTAGATTGAATAGCTGTTTCAAGTTTAGCTGGTCCATCTGTAAAGTCGATTTTTTGATATTCAACTTTGATTCCTGGGTTAGCTTCTTCGAAAGCTTTAATTAATGCAGCATCGAATTCTTCTGGTGTTTGGAATTCAGGATCTGCTGTAAAGTTAGGGAAAGACCAATATTTAATTGTTACAGGTCCTTCTGTTTTTGCTTCTTCTTTTGCACCGCATGAAAATGCTGTAAGTGCTAATGCAGCTGTAGCTGCTAACATTTTAAATTTTTTGTTCATAATTTCCTCCAATATATAATGTTTTTTTATTTACAATATTTGTTAATTAATTCTGCAATTTTTGCATCAAGTTTTTTAGCAAGTTCTATATCTTTTTCTTCTACTACTGGTAACATAGGTCCTCTAGGTTGTCCAGTTTCTATACCTCTTAAATGTAATATATATTTAGCAACTCCATATAAAGATGGTCCGCTTAATAATCCTTTGATTACTTCGTTTACTTCATTTTGTAATTCTCTAGATTTGTCAAATTCTTTATTTTCCATATATTCATTTAATTTAATAAATAACTCAGGCATTACTCCATAAGTTCCACCTATTCCACCATCTGCACCTATCATACGACCTGCAATAAATTGTTCATCTGGACCATTAAATACAATAAATTCTCCATTTTTAACTTTTGATCCAATGTATTTAAATTGTTGTAATTCAAATGTAGATTCTGAAGAACATTTAATTCCTATTACTTTTTCTTTTGCAGCCATTTCCTCTAATAAAGAAATTGGTAAATTAAATCTTGTAGTTTGCGGAATATGGTAAATAATAAATGGTAAATCAGTAGCATCTATCATAGCTTCCCAATGAGCTTTTATGGCTTTTGGTGAGAATCCATAATATACACAAGGTATAGATGAAACTGCATCTACTCCACATTCTTTTGCATGTTTAGCAAGTCTTACTGATTCTGGAGTAGAATTAGCACCTATATGTGCAATAATTACTAATTTATCTTTAGCTACTTCCATAACAGCTTCAAGAACTGCTTTTCTTTCTTCTTCACTTTGAAGTACTCCTTCACCTGAAGATCCTCCAACATAAAGTCCTTTTACACCTTTTTCGATGTAATATTTTGTAAGTTCTTTTGCTCTTTCAGTTGAAATGTTCCCGCTTTCATCATAAGTAGAATACATTGCAACGAAAATTCCTTTAAATTTGTCTAAATTGTAACTCATTTCATTTCCTTTCTTGTAATACTATATATTCCATAAATTCCTGCTGAATTTTTTAAGTTAGCTAATCTAACATTACTTTTAAATTGCTTTCCTATTATTCTTTTTTCTAAAACTTCAAGTATTTTATCTTCTAAATATTTTCCTTGGGCAGTAATTCCACCACCTATTACTAAGTTATCTGGATTTATCATGTAAATTATATTTAATATACCTGTACATAAATTATATACTAATTTATCTATAGCCTCTATACACAACTCATCTCCGTTTTTAGCGTTTTCAAATATATATTTACCATCTACTTTTTTACTTAATCTTTCACTTACATAATTAGTTAAAAAAGTTGCTGAGGCATAATCTTGAAAATATCCATCATTAAGCGGCATATAACCTATTTCTCCTGCAGTCATTGACGCTCCACTAAATACCTTACCATCAAGTATTAATGAACCACCTACCCCAGTTCCTATAGTAAGCATAAACATAGATCCACTATAATCACTGTATGAATATTCTCCAAAAGCTGCCGAATTTACATCATTTTCTACAAAAGTTTGTATGTTATATTTTTTTTCTATTATTTTTTTAAACTTAGTGCCTGCATATTTAGGAATGGTAGGTCCTGAAAAAATTACTTCTCCTTTTTTTGAATCTACAACCCCTGCTGTTGATATACCAACTGCATCTGCATCTTTATGTTCTTCAACAATTTTCAATATATCCTCTAAGATATGATTATCATCTTTTGTAACTCTTGTATCTATAGATTTAACATCTAAATTATTAATATCATTTACTATTGCATATTTAATATTAGTACCACCAATATCAAAACACACTATTTTCATTTTAATCCCATTCCCTCAACAAATCTTGTTGCTATTTCTAATGGTCTTGTAATTGCTCCACCTACTACTACTGCATGTGCTCCTAATTCTAACATCTTTTTAGCAGATTCAGGTGTATGTACTCTTCCTTCTGCAATTACAGGTATTTTAACACTTTTAACTAAATTTTCAATTAATCTATAATCAGGTCCTTTTTCAGTAGTTACTGTATATGGAGTATATCCACTAAGTGTAGTACCTACCATATCAACTCCAGCTTTTTCAGCATTTATTCCTTCTTCTAAATTAGAAATATCTGCCATTAATAAAACATTTGGATATTTATTTTTTATTGCAGATATAAACTCATTGATTGTTCTTCCATCTGGTCTTCCTCTTAAAGTACAATCTAATGCTATAATATCAGTCCCAGCTTCAACCAAAGCATCTATTTCATTCATAGTAACTGTAATGTGTTGAGGAAATCCTTCATATTGTTTTTTAATTATTCCAATAATAGGTACATCTACTACTTTTTTAATTTCTGTAACATCAAGTACTCCATTAGTTCTAATACCTTTAGCTCCAGCTTTAATTGCAGCCTTTGCCATTAAAGGCATTATAGTCCCTTCCTCAAGATGTAGAGGTTCACCAGGAAGAGCCTGGCAAGACACTATTAATTGTCCTTTTAATTTTTCTATTAACTGATTACTCACGCTTTCCTCCTATTTATTTTTATTGGCTATTGCTTCAGCCATACTTTGTCTTATTAATTTTGCTTTTTTACTGTTTCTTAATGCATAACCTGTTGCTAATACATCTATAATATATAGTTGTGATATTTTCGATACTAAAGTCCCTCCATCTAATAAAGTCTCTTTTCCTGAACTTAGTATAACTATATCTGACATCTTAGCTATAGGCGATACTATATAGTTAGTTATCGCTATTATTTTACATCCTCTTTCTTTTGCTATAGTTAAAGGATATATTAAATCTATAGTTTCACCTGACAAACTGATTACAACTATTACATCTTTTTCAGTTGTTGTAGATGCATACATAACTTGGAAATGTCCATCACTTACACTATGACCTATCTTACCAAATCTCATAAACCTATTTTGAAATTCTAAAGCTGCAACACCAGAAGCTCCCATTCCAAAAACATAGAATTTTTGTGCTTCCTCTATAACTTTAATTGCTTCTTCTACGTCATCCTTATTAATTAAAGCCTTAGTATTTTTTATAGTGTCTAATATATTATATTCAATATTTTCTATATAATCTTCTTTTGTATGTTCATCCTGTATCTTTGATATTTCCCTAGCTACTTCTAATTTAAAATCTATAAATCCTTTAAATCCAATTTTTTTAACAAACCTTACTATAGTTGCTTCAGAAACATTTATTCTTTTAGTTATTTCATGTAAAGGCATGAAACAAATTGCATCTCTTTCTTTAATAACAAAGTTAGCTACCTTTATTTCTTGTTTACTAAAAGAAGGATAAAACGATTCTATCAATGTTATATATTTCATATTAATTCTCCCACTAACACCTGAGGTGTTCTATGACCTGGTTTCATCTCACCATTAATTAAATATACTTTATTATCTATTTTTAACATACTTGATCCACAAGTTGCATTTAATATATTACCTTGAGATAGTACTATAAATTTATCTTCCTCAGTATTATATATATATACTTTAGTATTCCAATTAAAATTTTCACGTTTTTTACTGAAATATTCTTTTTTGTATTCTATATTCCCTAAACTTTTCACTGCTACGTCAAATATTTCTTTATTGCAGCCTCCTGTTATTAAAAAGTTATTTTCATCTATTTTACAAGAGGCTGCTCCAGTTAAGCATGTAGGAGTGTCAGAAATTTTCCTCCACTCATTTTTATTTATTTCATATATATATGAATCTAAACAACAAATATTTGAGGCACCACTAAATAAATAAATCTTACCATTTGATATAAAGCTTACAGATTGCTCTCTAACTTCACCAATAAACTTAGCAAGCTCCTTTATTTCTAGACTTTTCAAATCAAACTCATATACATATTCTTTTCCAAAATAAATCTTTTCGTTATATATACCTCCAAAACCACCTATAATTTCAAAACCTAAATCAAATATTTCTTTTTCTATTATAGTAGTTCCATCTAAAGTATATTCATATATTTTAGTATTACCTGCTCCAGATATCAAATATATTTTATCTAAATAAGAAATTACTATTGATCTATCTGGCTTAATAATACCTTTTTGTTTAGAAACTAAATTAAATTCTAAATCATATAGATACATATCATCATATACTTTTCTAGTTCCATAAGGTGGTGTTCCATCAGGAAAATTAGATCCACCATATACTAAAATATATTCATTTATTCTACTTGCTAACATAGATGTCAGCCCTAATTCATGTCCTATATTCTTAAAAAATTTAAACTCCATTTCAATCACCTACTACATTATACCTCAATTTTTCAAAAATGCAAAAAAAAATGAAAAAAAATTTCACTATTATTTTACAAACCTAGAAGAAACCCTTTATTTACGTTATTTTTTTCAATTATATATTTTTTTAATAATTGAAAATTTTTGTGTTAAAATAAAAATACTCGTGTCAAACACGAGTATTTCTAATTACTATTTAGAATTTTTCATTTTTAAATATTCTTCTCTACCATAGTAAGATTTTAAGTAAATTTCTTTTAATTCAGAAATTAGTGGGTATCTAGGGTTAGCAGGTGTACATTGATCATCAAATGCATCTACTGATAACTCATCCACTGCTTCTAAGAAGTCTTTTTCAGGTATTCCCCAATCTCTAATTGTTTTTGGTATACCAATTTTTTCTTTTAAGTCTTCTACTCCAGCAACTAATGCTTCTACTTTTTCTTCTTTAGTTTGTCCTGGTTTAGATAATCCTAAGAAGTCAGCTACTTTTGCATAACGATTAACTGCATCTGGATATCTATATTGAGGGAATACTCCCATCTTAGTTGGTGCATCTTCAGCATTAAATCTAATTACTTCAGATATAACTAATGCATTTGCTATACCATGTGGTACATGGAATTTTCCTCCTAATTTATGTGCTAATGAGTGGTTAATTCCTAAGAATGCATTTGCAAATGCCATACCAGCTATACATGATGCATTAGCCATTTTTTCTTTTGCTTTAACAGCTTTAGAACCTAAAGCAACTGATTCTGGTAAATATTTCATAACTATTTTCATAGCTTCTAATGAATATGGTTTAGTATATTCTGTAGCTAGTACTGAAACATATGATTCAATAGCATGTGTAAATACGTCTATACCTGATGCTACTGTTAATCCTTTAGGCATTGTTAACATTAATTCAGGATCATTTATTGCTACATCTGGAGTTAATTCGTAATCAGCTAATGGATATTTAATTCCAGTTTCATCATCTGTAATAACTGAGAATGGAGTTACTTCTGAACCAGTTCCAGCAGAAGTCGCAACAGCTACGAACTTAGCTTTAATACCCATTTTAGGGAATGCAAATATTCTCTTACGTATATCCATGAATCTCATTGCTAAATCTTTAAATCTAATATTAGGATATTCATATAATACCCACATGATTTTAGCAGCATCCATTGCAGATCCTCCACCTAATGCTATAATAACATCTGGTTGGTATTCTCTCATTGCTTCAGCCCCTGCCATAGTTGAGCTTAATGTAGGGTCAACTCCAACATTAGAGAATATTCTAAAATCAATTCCTATTTTTTCTAATACTCTTGTAACATGGTTAGTATATCCAAGTTCTGCTAAAGTATTATCTGTAACTATGAATGCTTTTTTATGATTATCATCTTTTAATTCTTCTAAGGCTATAGGCAATGAACCATATTTAAAGTAGATTTTTTCTGGTACTTTAAACCATAACATATTTTCCCTTCTTTCTGCTACTGTCTTAACGTTTAATAAATGTTTAACTCCTACGTTTTCTGAAACAGAGTTTCCTCCCCATGATCCACAACCAAGTGTTAATGATGGTTCTAATTTAAAGTTAAATACGTCTCCTATTGCTCCAAGTGATGCTGGCATGTTAACAAGTGTTCTTCCTGTTTTCATTTCTCTACCAAATCTATCAATTTTATCTACTTCAGCTTCGTTTATATATATACATGAAGTATGTCCTAATCCTCCAAGTTCTATTAAAGCTTTAGCTATAGTCATTTGTTCTTCAAATCCTTTTGCTTTATACATAGCTAAGATTGGAGATAATTTTTCATGAGCAAAAGCTTCTTTTTCAGAGTAATCTTTAACTTCTCCTATTAATACTCTAATATTTTCAGGTACTTTTAATCCTGCCATAGTAGCTATAGTGTATGCACTTTGTCCAACTATATCAGCATTTAATGAACCTTCTTTAAACATTACATCTCTAACTTTTTGAATTTCATCTTTTTTAAGAACATAAGCTCCTCTTGCAACGAATTCTTTTTTAATTTCATCATATTTTGATTCAGGTAATATTAATGCTTGTTCAGAAGCACAAATTACCCCATTATCAAATGTTTTTGATAATAATATGTAGTTTGCAGTCATCTTAATATCTGCTGTTTCATCTATAATAACTGGAGTATTTCCTGCTCCAACCCCTATAGCTGGTGTTCCTGATGAATAAGCACTCTTAACCATTCCAGGTCCTCCAGTAGCTAATATTAAGTCAACACTTGACATTAATTCTCTAGATAATTCCATGCTTGGTTCATCTATCCAAGAAATAATATTGTCAGGTGCACCATATTTTTTAGCAACTTCTAATGCAAGTTTAGCTGCATATATAGTTGAGTTTTTAGCTCTTGGGTGTGGAGATATTATTATTGCATTTCTTGTTTTTAATGCAAGTAATATTTTAAATACCGCTGTTGATGTAGGGTTAGTTGTAGGTATAACCCCTGCAATAACTCCTATAGGAGTAGCGATTTTTTTAATACCATAAGATTTATCTTCTTCTAATATTCCACAAGTTTTTTCATCTTTATACTTGTTGTAAATATATTCTGATGCAAAGTGGTTTTTAATAACCTTATCTTCTATTAATCCCATACCTGTTTCTTCAACAGCCATAGTTGCTAGAATAATTCTTTGATCATTAATAGTTTGAGCAACTTTTCTAAAAATTTTGTCAACTTGCTCTTGTGTAAATGAAGCATATTTTTCTTGTGCTTCTCTAACGTTTTTCATCATTTCTTTTAAACTCTTGATGTCTTTAACTACCATTTTTACCTCCAGTGATATTCACTTTAAACCATAATGGTTTAATATGTATCATTATACCTTATAAATCAAAAAAAATCAAGATATATTTTTCACTTTTTTATAAAAAAAAAGTCTAGACAAAATCTAGACCTATATTTATTATTTCTTAAAATATGCTATTGCTTCAATTTCTACTAAACCACCCTTAGGTAATTTACCAACTTCAAAAGCTGATCTTGCTGGGAATGGTTCTTCAAAGTATGTTGCATATACTTCATTAACTGAAACGAAATCATTGATATCATCTAGTAACACCATAGTTTTTACTATATCTTTTGTAGTTAATCCATTTATTTCTAAAATTGCTTTTAAATTTTCTAAAGATTGTTTAGCTTGTTCAGCTGCTGTAGTTCCTTCTATAACATTAGTTTCAGGGTTAATCCCTAATTGCCCTGAAATATATAAGAAATCTCCAGCTACATAATATGCAGAATAAGGTCCTACTGCGTTTGGTATTTTTTTCATATTCTCTCCTTTAGTTTAAAAATAGCTTACCGAAGTAAGCTATTTTTATATTTTTAAATTATTATTCAGCTATTTCAGCAACTACTCCTGATGCTACTGTTCTTCCACCTTCTCTGATTGAGAATCTTAATCCTGTTTCAATCGCGATTGGGTGTATTAATTCTACTGATACTGAAA
>NZ_LOHX01000181.1 GCF_001559775.1 Streptobacillus felis
ATTATTGTAAATTTATTGAAAAAAATCGAAAAAAGGTATAGCTATGAAAAAAATATTATTTATTATTCGTTTTTTATGTTTAAATTTATTGGGTCTTGAACTAAAAGAAAAAGAAAGATTAACAATCATTTATACATCTTTTTTAGATGGTACTGAAATTCTGAATTTAACTTTTGCACTTGAAATTCTAATAGCATTTTTAACTAAAGTTATGAA
>NZ_LOHX01000182.1 GCF_001559775.1 Streptobacillus felis
AAAGGTTGTGTGCTAAATTTCCATAATTAGTTAATAGTAATAGTACTTCTGTATCAATGTCTAACCTTCCAACGGGCAATAAATAATAAGTTTTAAAATCTGTAATTAAATCTAAAACAGTTTTTTGTTTTAAATCTTCTGTAGCACTAATATATCCTTTAGTTTTATTTAACATATTTTACCTAAATTTCGTGTAATTTATTATATTGTTTTAATATTTAATATAAACTTTTTTTTCATCAATTTACTTATCATTGGACTTTAAAATAATATCATTAACAGTAATATTTCTTAATTTAAT
>NZ_LOHX01000183.1 GCF_001559775.1 Streptobacillus felis
ATAGCTAGTAAAACTGCAATTATAACCTCAACCGTAGTATAATATCTCGCCAACTTCGTAAGAAATTGTTCTGAATTGGATTTAATACGAATAGCATTGTCAACTAAATCAAGAATATTACTTACAGTAGATGACCCAAATTCCTTGGAAACCTCTGCTGTAAGAACCCCATTAAAGTTGATTCACACACTTAAGAGAAAACATCCAACTACTACTTCACGAGGAACAGATTAGACTGTTA
>NZ_LOHX01000184.1 GCF_001559775.1 Streptobacillus felis
TAAATAACTAAGACTGATTTTTGTATTTTAATAATTGATTATTCAGTATTTATGTGTTATATTACTAGTGCAATTATTAATTTGAATATGCAAGGATGATATGAGTATGAGTGCAGTAGTAGTTAATCAAGAATCAACTGGTGTTGATGTAGTTGAAAAAACATTAAATCCAATTAAAGCAGGAGAAGCTTTAGTTGACGTTGAATATTGTGGAGTTTGCCATACTGATTTACTCGTTGC
>NZ_LOHX01000185.1 GCF_001559775.1 Streptobacillus felis
TTTTAATATTATTTATCAAATCAAAATATTTATTATTATTAGAATTCATAACCAATTCTTCTAATTTTCTTTTACAAACATAGTTGTTTCTTCCTTATATTAAATTGTCCTTTTTACTTTCACCAAAAATTTCTTTAAGTAATGGTAATTCCATCTTTAGTATCTGATCTTGTAAATTTAAAGTATTAGTTGAAATAACAATATTTTTAGCTTTTTTTAAGGCATAATTTATTGATGGTATTAAATAACCTAAGGTTTGCCCAGAACCTGTTTCTGCTTCAAGCAAAACAGGAGTATTAGTATTAATACCCTCTTCAATAATTTTTGACATTTCAATTTGGTTTATTCTTTCTTCAAAACTATACTTTGAATATAGCTCTTTATATATATTTTCAATCATATTTTCACCTATTAAAATTATAACAAATAAAAAAGAATAAAAAAAGACTTGATTTTATGCTGTAAAAATGTTAAAATAACTTGTTAAATTGTGT
>NZ_LOHX01000186.1 GCF_001559775.1 Streptobacillus felis
AGTCTGTGTACGCTGAAGATACTTAGTAATAGGGAAAATAGGTAGTTGCCAAACTCTTTTTGACTTTGTAGCTCAGTTGGTTAGAGCATCTGACTGTTAATCAGAGGGTCGAAGGCTCAAGTCCTTCCAAGGTCGCCAATTGATTGTTATTTAAGTTATATACATAAAGGGCTTGTTGCCCTTTTTTATTTTTTTATAATCTTATGAAAGATTTATTAATAAAATCATCATTTCCGCCTTATTTCAAATTCATTTCTTAAGGTGAAACATATCGATTAATAATCAAAAATGAATAGTCTATTTTTTAATTAGTTTTCTTTTTTTTCTTAGTAAATTATGGTATAATTGTAATGGCAAATAAAAAAGAGGTGATTTTTTTGAGAAAAATATATTTAGCTGGAGGATGTTTTTGGGGCATGCAAGGTTACTTTA
>NZ_LOHX01000187.1 GCF_001559775.1 Streptobacillus felis
GCTAAATCTCTTCCATATCCTAAATTCCTTATAACGTGGGCAGCTTCTTTTACTCCCATTCCTTTAATATTTTCTTATATCCAATCTCTTTTATCTTTTACACCTTTTATTTCTGCTAATATATTTTTACTGTATATTTTACCATTACTTGTCATCAATTCTCTCAACAATATTAAGTATTTTTACTTATTATTTTTAAATCTTACAACATTTATATAATCTATTATTTCTTCTGCCTTCCCATTATATTGTAATCAATTAGATTTTAATTTTTCTATTGCAGAC
>NZ_LOHX01000188.1 GCF_001559775.1 Streptobacillus felis
AGAGAATCCCGCATTGATAACTGGTCTCAATCCTGAATTAAATAAGTCTGTTTCTAGGAATATTTGTCCATCTGTAATTGATATAACGTTAGTAGGAATATATGCTGATATATCTCCTACCTGTTTTTCAATTATAAGTAGTGCAGTAATCGATCCTCCACCTCATTCATCTGATCACTTCGCTGCTCTTTCAAGCACACTTGAATGTCAATAGAATACATCACCCGGCTATGCTTCACTCCCAGGTGGTCTTTTTAATACTAACGACATT
>NZ_LOHX01000189.1 GCF_001559775.1 Streptobacillus felis
TAAAACTAAATTTTAAAAAGGTTACAAAAAAAATTAAATATAAGGATATAAATATTAATAATAAAATGGTTTGATTTACAAAATTAATCAAAAAATAAAAAAGTAATGAAAATATAAATGCCCTTGATATTATATACCAAATATTTGAAGAAAATGTCTTAAAAATTTCTTTTAAAAAAATAAACACCCCTTAATTTTAAAAAAATAATAATTATACCTTTTTTTACAAATAAAAATCAATTGATATATTTTATTTTTTTTACTCTTATATATTAAAATCAAAATGTAAGAAGGAAGGTGACAATGTAAAGATTACTAATTCTATTAATGCTTT
>NZ_LOHX01000190.1 GCF_001559775.1 Streptobacillus felis
TTTTTAGTTCAAAAAAAGCCAGCTTTATTTCTGGCTTTTTTTGTTTATTTAGACTGTTTATTTCGGAACAGCCCCTATATTTCATCAGTTAAATGATTATATAAAAGAGTTGGATCCATTATTCTTCTTCTATATTTTTGAGGTTCTGTTCTTCCACCATATGCCCAAACATCATCGAATTTTATTGCCGTTTTATTTTTCCAAGTAACTCCACCATCATCTGAAATAGATACTCCTTGGTCTATTCTTCCATGATCAGTTCCAACATTTTCTTTTGTATTAGAATTTTGATGTTCATTCTATCTTGTATCATACATAACCACTAATTTATTGTCATTAGTAATAACCATAGCTGGTATTATAGAATATGGTAATGAAGCTGTTCCTGGTGCCTCTCCATTTGGACCTATACCAGCCCACATTCCATCATTACCATTAACTCCTATTACATTATTAGCGTCAATAGTATTATCGTACCTAACCTTTGTTAAATTAACTTTATCTGTAAAATTATCAAAAAAACCATTATTATAACTTGCATATGTATAAAATGATACAATTAAAGATAATGTTAGTAAAAGATTTTTTTTCATAAAATTTTCAAAACAAATTATAAACTAAAATTATTTAAATTTTTATGATATAATGTATACAAAAAGAAAGTGAGAATAATAATGGAGTTATTAAAAGAAATGTATGAAAATACTTATGAATATCCTAAATACTGCACAGACTATGTAAAAAGAGAATTGATAAGATTAATAGAATTTTTTGAAAGTGGGGAAACTAGAAAATCATATATAGAAGAATACATTGAAGAAATGATTTTTGAATTAAATGACATACAGGAAATATTCTGGAACGGTGAAAGTGATATTGATGATTTTGCTAGTAAATGCATAGTAAATGAAATCACTAAAATAATAACTAAATACAGAGACGATATAGATGTAGATAAAGTATTAATTAATAGAAAATGGTAAAAAGGAAAGGATGAACAATATGAAAATTAGTGAAATTATTAAATTAGAAAATATCTCTTTAGATTTAAAAGGAAATACAAAAAAAGAAATTTTAGAAGAATTATCAAATTTAGTTAAATCTGGTGAAATTACTAATCAAGAAGATTTTTTAAAAGATTTAATTAATAGAGAAAATGCAGGTTCTACAGCACTTGAGCATGGTCTAGCTATACCTCATGTTAGAAGTAAAAATATTGAACATTTTACAATTGCATTGGGAATAAAAAAAGAAGGTGTTGATTTTGAATCTATAGACGGTGAAAAAACTAAACTTTTTGTTTTAATTGCAACGCCTGAAAGATACAATAATTGGCATCTTGAAGCATTAGTAAAAATTTCAAGAATGTTCTATAACCCAATAAATGTAAGTGTTTTAGTGCATTCAAAATCAAAAGAAGGTGTTCAAAGATTAATTGAACAATTAGAAGGGATGAATTAATGAGCAAATTAGATATATTAACTATGAATGAATTTAAATACTTATCAAATATTAAATCAAATAAAAGTGAAGATAAGTTTTTATACATTTTATCTAAACCTAATTTAGATAAAAATAGCTATGATAAAGAAATATACATGTATGATGGCAAAGAACACACTTTTTTAGCTAAAGAAGGTAACTTTGACTTTTTAGAAGATAATTTAATATATTTTATAGCAAAAAGAGATGAGGAAGAAAAAAAAGATGAAATAAATACTAACATCTATTCACTTAGATTAGATAAAGCTGGAGAGGCTAAAAAACTATTTTCTTTTGACTTTCCAGTAAATTCTATATATAAAATAAGTGAAGACCTTTATCTTCTTTCAGTTACTTATTCTTTATACAATCCAGAGTACTATAAACTTCCTAAAGAAGAAAAAGAAAAATATTTAAAAGAATTAAAAGAGAAAAATTTTAGACAAATAGTTGATGAAATACCTTTCTGGAATGATAATGGAACATATATAGACAAAAAACGTACAGCCATATTTAAATATATTCCATCTAAAAATGAAATTATTCCTTTAACTAAACTAGATGGAAGTATAGCATATATTACTTCAGTTGATAAAGAAAACAAAAAAGTTCTATTTATAGAAGAAATATTTGTAAATAAATCTAGTATGTATAATATGTTAAAAGAGATTAGTCTTGAAAATGATGAAATTATTACATTAATAGATAATAATAAATATGTAATTTCAACTGCTAAATATGGTAAAAACAATATATATTTACTCGCAAGTGACATGAAGGTATTAGGAATAAATGAAAATTCAAGAATGTATAAAATAGATAGAAATACAAAAGAATTAACTATGTATCTAGGCGATGATATTAGTTATGGTAATGCAACTGGAAGTGATGTAAGACTTGGATCAAATGAATATTTTAAAGTAAATTATGAAACAGAAGAAATTACTTTCATTGCAACTACTGAATATATGGCAGAATTATTTAAAGTTAATAATGGTAAATTAGAAACTATTTCAAATAAATTAGGTTCTGTTGATGGTTATACTACTTTAAATAATGAGCTATATGTTTTAGGTTATTTAGATTCAAAATTATGCGAAATATATAGAGAAAGTGATTTAAAACAAATAACTAGATATAACGAAGAGGTGATGAAGGATAAATATGTAGCAAATCCAATAAGTATAGATTTTAATTCAAATGGAGATGCTATAAAAGGATTTGTACTATTACCTGAGAACTTTGATAAAAATAAAAAATATCCAGCTATACTTGATATACATGGTGGTCCTAAAACTGTATACGGAACTATTTACTATCATGAAATGCAAGTTTGGGCAAATAGAGGATATGTAGTAATGTTTACTAACCCTCATGGTTCAAGTGGTAGAGGAGATGCATTTAGTGATATACGTGGTAAATATGGAACTATAGATTATGAAGATTTAATGACTTTTGTTGATGTAGTACTTGAAAAATACACTAATATTGACAAAAATAATCTTGCAGTTACCGGAGGATCTTATGGAGGATTCATGACTAACTGGATAACTAGCCATACTAATAGATTTAAAGTGGCTGCTACTCAAAGATCTATATCTAACTGGATTTCTATGTATGGTGTAAGTGATATAGGTTATTACTTCTCAGATGATCAAAATGCCGCTAAATTACCTAATAAAGTAGGTTTTGAAAAAATTTGGAATCATTCACCATTAAAATATGTTGAAAATGTAGTTACACCTACTTTAATAATACATTCAGATGAAGATTATAGATGTCCTATAGATCAAGGATATCAATGGCTAACTGCCCTAAAAGATAAAGGAATAGAATCTAAGATGGTTGTATTTAAAGGTGAATCTCATGGACTTTCAAGAGGTGGAAAACCAAAAGCAAGAATAGAAAGATTAACTGAAATTACAGAATGGATAGAAAAATATACTAAATAGAAAATATAGAAATAAGTCTCCTGAGTTTGTCAGTTAATTGATATGTAAAAAGCTGTAAGTCTCTAAAATAGAGTGTTACAGCTTTTTTTAATTATTTAATTGCATATATACAAATTATAATTCTTAAGAGCTTCAATTCTATATAAGTTATACAACTCTAATATTTTTTATCTTAACAAATATATTTAACGATATATAGACTAATAATGTAGGTATAAGCCATGAAAAATTTTCACTATAAAAAGGTAACTTAGATAATAATACGCCTATTAATGGTAATTTTATTATCATGCTATTTATTACAGTTAATGTATTTAATATTAATAATACTAACATAGTTCCCCTATATACAATCTTATTATTAGTTTTAAAAAATTCAAATAATATGATTAAAACCATGGGTGGATATGAAATTAATAATATGGGTATTGAAACACTTAATATACCATCCAAACTTAAGCTTGAAAGAAACAATGAAAGTAATAAGAAAAATTTCATCCAATTATTGTATTCTATCTTTGGAAATGCTTGGTAATTTGATTCACTTGTAAATGTTAATATAGCAATACAAACTGTTAAACAAGCAACAAAAAATATTAATGTTAAAACAAAAATACCAAAATTACCATAAAGTAATTTTATTATCTCTCTTAATATTACAGCTCCATTTTTTGCATTTGGATAATGTTTTGAAAGTCCTGCACCTATAAATGACAGTATAAAATATATACTAAACATAATTAAACCTGCGATAATGGTACCAATTTTTCCATGTTTATACAATTCTTTTTTTTCTAGATTATAATTTTTCTTTATAATATTAACTACTGTAATACCTACTATTATTCCTCCTAATGTATCCATAGTATTATAACCATCTGCAAAACCCTTAAATATAGGATTAGTAGCATATTTTATACTAGGAGACATTAAACTAATTTCCTGTGTTAAAAAAGTTGTTAATGTTACTATAAATATAAGTACTAATAATAAAGGAGTTAAAAATTTCCCTATTACACTTAATATAGAACTTTGATTATACGATAAATAGTACACTAAACCAAAAAATATAGCAATATATATTAATCTAAATATAAATATTAATCTAGGATTTGATATTATTTCTGAAATTATCATATCAAAAGGTAAAATTGCTGCCCTTGGAACTGCAACCACAGAAATTGTACAACATGATGCAATAAATAATAATTTAGTAAACTTTTCTCCTAATTTTGAATATATAACATTCATTATATTTTCTTTAAAAGCTATATATACTCCTAACATAGTTGCAGCAGTACTCGTTATTCCAAATCCTATCATAGCTAAAAATACTGATGTACCTGCCTCTTTACCTACAAAAGGAGGAAATATTAAATTTCCTGCTCCAAAAAACATTCCGAATATCAATAAACTTACATATATATATTCTTTTTTTGACTTCATAATATCACCTACCATAATTTTTCTAACATTATACTCTTTTTTTTTATTAAAAACAATAAAAAAAGAGTTACAAAATAAAAATAAATTTTATCAAAAATAACTCTTATTAACTATTCTTTAATTATCCTATAAATTTTCTATATTTTTCTTTAAAACTTTAATATCCTTCAATAACTGATTATTAGGATCATTTTTTTCCATAGTATTTATCTTTTCTAAGGCCTTAACTACTGAAGAATGATCAGAACCAAATAGTTTGCCTATATCACCTAAAGTTATTTTAAGTACATATGTTAATAAATATCTAGAAGCATCTCTTGCTCTAACTATCTCTGCCTTTCTACTTTTTCCTAAAATTTCTTCTATACTAATATCATAGTAGTTAGAAACTATTTCAAATATTTTTTCTGTATTTATAGCCTCTTTTTTCTTTATTATCTTCTTATTTAACTCTTGAACTATCATTTCTTTATTAGGTTCTTCTCCCATTAATCCAACCCTAGCAACTATGGTTCTAACAAAACCTTCTAATTCTCTAATATTAGTTTCTAGTTCTCCTGCTATAAAATACATTAAATCTTGGTCCATATTAATTGATTCATTATCTAATATAGTTTTAATTATTGATATTCTTGCAGTTTTATCAGGCATTTTTAGTTCAACTAAAGCTCCTGAAACTAATCTTGATATAAGTCTTGCTTCAACATTAGTTAATTCTTCTGGATATTTATCTGAAATTAATATTATAGGCTTATTTGCCATATGTAAGGTATTAAATGCATTGTAGAATTCTTTTTGTATTTTGTCATCCCCTTTACCAAAAATATTTTCAAAAAATTGTATATCATCTACAATAAGCATATCTAAATCTGTATATTTATCTTTAAATGATATAGTAGATCTTTCACTAAAACTTTTGATTAATTCATTAGCAAACTCTGTTGATGTAGTATAAAATACTTTAGCATCAGGATTTTTTTGTAACATTTCATTACCTATAGCCTGAGCTAAGTGTGTTTTTCCTAATCCAGAATCACCATATATCATAAGAGGACTATGAGATAATTTACCATCTAATATAGCCATCCCCAACTTATATGCAAATAGGTTATTATCCCCAACTATATAGTTATCAAAAGTAAATTTTTCATTTAAATTATTAAAAAATTTCTCTTTTTTTGAAACTATATTATTATTCATTAAATCCTTAAAATTCTTTTGTGTCTCTATAGAAATTTCACCAAGCAATAGACTGTATTGTTGATTTGCCAATTTTTCTATTTCTTTTTTAATATTTTCTATTTCTGTATAAGATCTAAAATCTTCTATAGATAATATTAAAGTTGAATTGCTAAAATCTAATGGTTTTATGGCATTTTTAGTGCTTTCTGATAGTATGATTTGATTTTCTTCTAACGATTTTTTTAAAGCTTCCCATAATTTACTTGGTTCTAACATATATATACACCTTTGGAATAAATCCATTCCTTTCTTTTTTTCTATTACATATTAACATAAAAAAATAGGTATTTCAACTTTAAGAAAGACCCTTTTCATAAAATTATTCACATAATCACAATAATTTTAAAATACATTTTTAAAGGGTTTATAGCACTTATTCACATTTTTTTTTTGAATTGTGAATAACCTATAATCCTCTATTTTACTACATAAAATTTTTTTATTCACAACTTTATTTCTTCAAAAATTTTTGATTTTTTAGCGTTTTTATTTTACTTTCCAACCTATTTGTATAATAAAAAAAGTGAAAACTATCTAAAAATAGAAGTTATACACTTTTTCACAAAGTTATACACATTAAATAACTTAGTATTTATTAGAGTTTTCACTTTTTTAAACAAAAAACTCACAAATAGTACCAGTAAGTTTTTACTATGTTTTCACTGACTTAATCACGAAAAAAAGTTTTTCATGAATAACTAAAGAATAAGTCGTGAAAAAAAATTATTCACAAAATTTTTAAAATTACTCACATAAAATATCATATTCAAAATATATTAAATAAAGAGTTTTCACATTTTCAAAGACATAATAATAATAAAGAATATGTATATATATAAATATATATTATTATTTATTCTTGGAAATAGAACAAAAATTCTTTTCATTTTTCATATATTCAAAGTATATTTTTTCAGCTAAATATATTTCATATTCATTTTCTAATTTTTCAAATAATGCTTTCTTAGTAACCTCTTCTATAGAAAGTGAATGAGATTTAGCATATTTTAATATTTTTTCTTTTTCTTTTTCAGAAAGTTTAATCTTTATCTCCATAAAATCTCCTCCCAATATATTCATACCTTGAAAATGTTAAAAGTCAATTACAAAATATGAAAAAAAAAAAAAAAATACATAGAAAAATATAAAAAAAAATGTTAGAATTAAGTATATTCTATATTGAAAGAGGTATAAAGTGAAATTAATAGTTGGATTAGGTAATCCTGGAAATGAATATGAAAAAAATAGACATAATATTGGTTTCATAATGTTAGATAAATATTTAAATCATAATAATATAAATAATTTAAAAGAAAAATATAAAAGTTTATACACTAAACATGAAAATGTATTTTTTCAAAAACCTCAAACTTATATGAATTTAAGTGGTGAAGCCATACAAGAATTAATAAGTTTCTACAAAATAAATCCTAAAACAGACCTTTTGGTAATTTATGATGATATGGATTTAAAAGTAGGAGAAATTAAAATTAAAAATAATGGTAGATCTGGTGGACATAATGGTATTAAATCTATAATATCTCATGTCGGTGAAGAATTCTTAAGATTAAAAATAGGTATAGGTAAACCTAATAATAAAAGTGTAATATCTCATGTGTTAGGAAATTTTACCAAAGAAGAAAGAGAAATACTTAATAGTTTAGATAAACATATTTTTAAAATAATAAATTCTTTCATTAATGATAGTGATGTTGAAAAATTAATGTCTAAATTTAATATCAAACAAAAAGAAAAGAAAAATGAAAAATTCAAATTAAGAAAAGCTAAAATTCAGGATATGGAGCAAATACTTCATATTAAAGATCTTGCTATAGATTTCCAAAAAGAATTAGGTTTGAATCAATGGTCTAATAAATATCCTTTAGAATCTGATTTTATTAACGATATAAATTTAAATAGGGCTTATGTTTATGAAAAAAGTAATAAGATTTATGCATATGCATCTTTAAATTATGGTATAGATCCTATGTATATTAAAACTTATGATGGATATATAGATAATGATGTTGATTATTCATCTATACATAGAGTAATAGTTGATAAAAATGAAATGAAAAAAGGTATAGGAAAAGAATTTTTAGAAAAAATAATAAGAATTTCTATTAAAGATTCTAGATTTGTAGTTAGAATAGATACACATAAAGATAATATTGCAATGCTAAAATTAATAAATAAATTAAATTTTAAATATATAGCTAAAGTTCATGCTAGTGATGAGACTGAAAGAGATGTATTCGAATATACTTTAGGAGGTAATTAATGACGGAGGCAATAAATTATAGGGAAATGATATTTTCTTTTTTAGGTGGTTTAGGTTTATTCCTTTTCTGTATTAAATATATGGGAGAAGGATTACAATTAATGGCCGGAGAAAAACTAAGATATATTTTAGATAAATATACTACTTCTCCTTTTCTTGGTGTTTTAGTAGGTATATTTGTTACTGCTTTAATACAATCTAGTTCTGGAACTTCGGTAATAACTATAGGTTTAGTTGGTGCTGGTTTACTAACTTTAAGACAAGCTATAGGAATAATTATGGGTGCAAATATTGGAACTACACTTACTACAGTAATTATAGGGTTTAATATTACTCATTATGCACTTCCAATATTGTTTTTTGGGGTTGCTCTTTTAACTTTTACTAATAGGAAAAGTATTAATAATGTAGGAAGAATACTATTTGGTTTTGGTGGAATATTCTTTGCATTAACATTAATGTCAAAAGCTATGTATCCTTTAAGAAGTTTGCCAGAATTTAGAGAATTAACAATAAGCTTAAGTAATAATTCTTTACTGGGTGTATTTATAGGAACAGGAATAACTATGGTAGTTCAAGCTTCTTCCGCCACTATAAGTATATTACAAAATATATATCAAGATAATTTAATTACTTTAAGAGCAGCACTTCCTGTACTATTTGGAGATAATATAGGGACTACTATAACAGCTATTATAGCCGTTATAGGTGCAAGTTCTGCAGCAAAAAGAATAGCACTTTCTCATGTTCTATTTAATGTAATAGGTACAGCAATATTTATGATATTTTTAACACCTTTTACTATGTTAATAGAAAAAATGAGTTCTTTCTTACACTTAAGTCCTAAATTAACTATAGCTTTTGCTCATGGAACTTTTAATATTTTAAATACAATAATACTATTTCCATTTATAGGAGTTTTAGCATTTATAGTTACTAAGGTAATTAAAGAAGAAAAAGAAGATGAAGAATACAGTGTTAAATATCTTGATAAAGCATTAGTTCAAACTCCATCTATAGCCTTAGGACAAGTTAGACAAGAAATGATACTTATGACTGAAGTTGCATTAGAAAATCTAAAAAAATCTGTTGAATACTTCCATAGTCATGATGAAAAACTTGCAGAAGAAATCAAGAAAAGAGAAGATGGAATTAATATATTAGATAGAGAAATTACTAAGTACTTAGCAGATCTTTCAAGAGAAAATCTTAGTGAAAAAGAAGGAGAAGAACTAGGAATTTACTTAGATATGTGTAGAGATGTTGAAAGAATAGGAGATCATGCTGCTGGAATATTATCTGATGTTGAGTATGAGATTAGAAAAAATCTTAAATTTTCTGAATATGCACATAATGAAATAAATAATATATTACAAATTTCAGTTGAAATGATAGAATGTTCTATAGATGCAATAAAACAAGGTGATAAAGAAAAAGTATTCGATGCCTTAGATTTACATAATAAAGTATATGTTTATGAAAAGAAAATAAGAAAAAATCATATTAAGAGATTAAACTCAGGTGAGTGTGAAATACATGCAGGTCTATCATATATAGATTTAATTTCTCACTTTACAAGAGTTTGTGATCATGCAAGAAATTTAGTAGAAAAAATATAGAAAGAGGATAAAAAATGAAATACAATGTAGGTTTAGAAAATGTAAAAAATGGATTAGAAGCTGTTTTAGTATTTGAAAATGAAAAAGTTGAAAATCCAGTTTTTAATAAAATGAATGAATTAGGACTTTTCTCAGGTAAAGAAGGAGAGGTTGTAATTTACAGAGACTTAGAAGATAAAGAAAAAGTAGCTTTAGTAGGATTAGGTAAAAAAGAAGATATTTGTATTAATAAAGTTAGAAAAATTTTCTATAATGTAGCTAAAGAAATGCAAGCAAAGAAGGAAGAAGAAATTAAAGTATTCATACCTAAATTAAATGAATTATGTACAAGAAGAACTTATGCTGCAGCCTTAGAAGGATTTATACATGCAGAATACAAATTTGATAGATACAAATCAGAAAAATTTAATAATAAGGAAATTACAGTTAACTTTTTTGTAACACCAGAAAAAGAAGAAAAAGTTAAAAAAGGTTTAGAAAAAATAGCTAATACTATGGAAGGTGTATTCTTTACTAGAGATTTAGTAAATATGCCATCTCAAGATCTATATCCTGAAACTTTAGCTAACTTTGCTAAAGAAAAATTAGAAGAAGTTGGAGTTAAAGTTACAGTTTATGAAGAAGATGAAATTGAAAAAATTGGAATGAAAGCCTTTCTTTCAGTTGCAAGAGGTTCTTCTAATAGACCAAGATTAATAGTAATGGAATATTTAAATGATGCTGATAGTTCTGAAAAAATAGCTTTAGTAGGTAAGGGTGTAACTTATGATACAGGTGGATATTCAATAAAACCAAGTGAAGGTATGAAAACTATGTTCTGTGACATGGGTGGAGCTGGAACAGTAATAGGAACTATGTATGCATTAGCTAAAAACAATGTGAAAACAAATGTTTATGCAGTGGTTGCAGCTTGTGAAAACTCTATAAGTGGAAATGCATATAAGCCTGGAGATGTAATAGGATCTCTTGCAGGAAAGAGCATAGAAGTAGATAATACAGATGCTGAAGGAAGATTAACATTAGCAGATGCAGTTTACTATTCATCAACTGTATTAAAAGTAGATAAAATAATAGACCTTGCAACTCTTACAGGAGCATGTCTAGTTGCTTTAAATGAATTCTATACAGGATCTGTTACTAATAATCAAGAATTATTCAATGAAGTATTAGAAGCTTCTAAAAAAGCTGGTGAACATATATGGCAATTACCAACTTCAGATGAATTTAGAGCTTTAAATAATTCAAGAGTTGCAGATATTAAAAACTCAGGTGGAAGAATGGGTGGAACTATTTCTGCTGGATTATTCATAGAAGCATTTGTTAATAAAACACCTTGGGTACATTTAGATATAGCAGGAACTGCATTCCTTTCTAAAGAATATAGCTATTTACCATTAGGTGCAACAGGGGTACATGTAAAAACTCTAGTTGAAATGTTAGATAAACCGTGTGGATGTAAAAATTAAATATATAGGGTCTCAAAGGAGACCCTTTTAAGCAAAAAGGAGAGAATATGAATAAAACAATTATAACTGTTGTAGGACTAGATAAAATAGGGATTATAGCTAAAACATGTAATGTTTTAGCGGATATTAATGTAAATATTTTAGATATTTCTCAATCTATACTTGATGGATATTTTAATATGATAATGATAGTAGATGTAACTAAATCTACTGTAACACATAGTAACTTACAAGAAAGGCTAGATGTATTAGGAAAAGAATTAGGAATACAAATTAAAGCTCAAAAAGAAGAAATTTTCCAATCTATGCATAGGGTGTAAGTATGAATATATTTGAGATTAATGAAACTAATAAGATGATACAAGAAGATAATTTAGATGTAAGAACTATAACACTAGGTATAAGTTTACTTGATTGTGTAAGTAATGACTTAGATATTTTTTGTAAAAATATAACTAACAAAATATATGGTTTAGCTAAAGACTTAGTTAAAACTGGTGAAGAGATAAGTAAGGAATATGGAATACCTATAGTTAATAAAAGAGTTTCTATAACACCTATATCTTTAGTTGCTGCAGGATGTACAAAAACTATAGATGACTATGTTAAAATAGCTAAAACATTAGATTCAGTAGCTGAAAAAATAGGAATAGATTTTCTAGGAGGATACTCAGCTTTAGTTTCTAAAGGTATGACACCTAATGAAGAATTGTTTATAAAATCTATACCTAGAGCCTTAAAGGAAACTAGATTTATTTGTTCTTCAATAAATCTTGGTAGTTCAAAAATAGGGTTAAATATGGATGCTGTAAAATTGGTTGGAGAAATAATAAAAGAAACTGCAGAAATAACCCCTAATTCTTTTGGTTGTGCTAAATTTGTAGTATTTTGTAATGCTCCAGATGATAATCCTTTCATGGCAGGGGCTTTCCATGGAGTTAGTGAAATGGATGCCACAGTACATGTAGGGGTAAGTGGACCAGGAGTAGTTGCAAGTGCAATAAAAGAGTCTAAAGGTAAAAGTTTTGATGAATTATGTGAAACTATTAAAAAGATTTCATTTAAAATTACAAGAGTTGGTCAATTAGTTGCAAATGAAGCCTCTCGTAGATTAAATATACCTTTTGGTATAATAGATTTATCATTAGCTCCAACTCCTGCTATAGGAGATTCTATAGGTGAAGTATTAGAATTTATGGGCCTTGAAAGAGTTGGAGCACCAGGAACTACTTGTGCATTAGCTCTATTAAATGATTCTATAAAAAAAGGTGGAGTAATGGCAAGTTCTCATGTAGGTGGATTAAGTGGAGCCTTCATACCTGTAAGTGAGGATGCTAACATGATAGAGGCAGCAAAAATGGGTGCTTTAAGTTTAGAAAAATTAGAGGCTATGACTTGTGTGTGCTCTGTAGGATTAGATATGGTTGCTGTACCTGGATCAACTACTGCAGCAACATTATCAGGTATAATAGCAGATGAAATGGCTATAGGAATGATAAATCAAAAAACTACAGCAGTTAGAATTATACCTGTTACCAATATGGAAGAAGGAGATATGGTAGAATTTGGAGGATTATTAGGAAGAGCTCCAATAATGAAGGTTAATCCATATAAATGTGAAGAATTCATAAATAGAGGAGGAAGAATTCCGGCCCCTATACATAGTTTTAAAAATTAAAAAGGCATGCTTAAAAAAGCATGCTAATTTAAATTAAAAGTAATTGTAAACTTAGTAAAATCACTTGGTATACTCTCTACTTCTATATTTCCATGGTGTAATTTAACGATTTCCATTACTAATGATAAACCAAGTCCAGAACCATGATTTTTACTTTTGTTTCTTGAGTAATTTTCTTGATAAAATCTATTAAAAATATTAGAAAGGTTTTTTTCAGATATACCTAAACCATTATCTATAATTTCAAATAATATTTGGTTATTTTTTTTGATTAAATTAATTTTTATAATATCTTTCGTAAATTTAATGGCATTACTTAATAAATTATCTATCATTCTTTCTATCATAATTTTATCTGCAGGAATAAAAATATCTTTTTGAATATTTTTTTGTACTTTTATTTTCTTTTCTTCAAATATAATGTAACTATCATTTAATAGACTTTCAACTAAGTTAGAAAAATTGATATTAATTAATTCTAGATTTGGTGTATTTTCTATTTTAGATAACATAATAATTTGATTTATTAATTCAGACATTTTTTTAGATTGTCTTTTAATAACTTCAAAAGATTCTTTAGCTTCTTCTAAAGAATTTACATGTTTTAATGAAAAACAACTTTCTGCTAAAATTACACTTATAGGTGTTTTTAATTCGTGTGATACATTAGAATTAAATTGTTTCTCTCTTATATATGATTTTTCTAAAGATTCAAGCATAGTATTAAATGTATATGCCATTTTATGTATTTCATCATTACCTTCTTCAAGTTCTATACGTTTAGAAAAATCTTGACTATGTGTTATTTCAAGTGCAGTATCAGAAATTATTTTTACAGGTCTAAAACCTCTCTTTAATATTTTCCTACCACCTAAAATGACAAGAACAAATAATATTGGAGCAAAAAAAGTATTATATATATAATTCTATCCCTATCTTTTGCTATATGATTAATAGGATATACACCTCTAATCCAATAATTACTATTTTGTATTTTGCTATCATAGTAGTAAAATTTATAATTATTTTTCAAATAAGTTCTCACATTATTTTCTTCTAGTTTTAATTTAAGATTAAAACCTAAAGGATATTTACCAGCTAATATTTCCCCTGAATGATCATAATTAATGAAAAAAATACCTGAATCAAAACTTTCAAATCTATCTGGATTTTTAGCTACTTCATTTACAGATTTTTTTAGTTGAGATTGAGAAACACTTTTTCCTAAAGATGAAGAAAGTGTAAGCATAAGTACAATACTTAAACTCATTAATAAAAAAATGAAAGAGCTATACCAAAGAGTTATCTTCAATGTAATTGGAAGATTAAATTTAGTTTTAAATTTCTTTAACCACATAACCTAACCCTTTCTTGGTAAATATAATTTGTTTAGAACCATCAATATCAATTTTTTTTCTAATATTTTTAATAATTACATCTATAACATTAGAACTACCTTCATAATAAAAATCCCAAACATGATCTCTGATTTGTTCTCTACTTACAATTCTATCTTTACTTTGCATAAGATATTCCAATATTTCGTATTCTTTACCAGTTAAATCAATATTAATTCCATTTCTTGTAACAGTTTTTTTTATTGTATCTAGCATTAAATCATGTACGCAAATAATAGATGAAAGATTGTCATATTTTCTTCTAATTATAGCTCTAATTCTAGCTATTAATTCATTAAAATCAAAAGGTTTTGAAAGATAATCATCGGCACCTAAATCAAGACCTTTTACCTTATCCTCTATACTATCTCTTGCTGTTAACATTAAAACAGGAGTTTTATTATCTTTTCTAATTATATTTAAAACTTCAAATCCACTTAATTTAGGTAACATAACATCTAAAATAATTAAATCATATGAGCTCTCTTTTAAATAAAATATTGCATCTTCACCATCAAATACACTATCAACAATGTAACCATTTTTTTTTAAATATTTTTGTATAATATTGTTTAAATCAATTTCATCTTCAACTAAAAGTATTTTCATATTAATATCCTTTCACCCTTTTTTAAATTTTACCATAAAAAAAAAGATAAGTAAAACTTATCTTTTATAATATATATATTCTTCAAACTCCTTTCTCAATAACCCCTTTTTTTACCAAATTTATTTCAAAATATATACATGATTAAATAAGTATAAACAAATATTTAGAAGTGTGAGTTAATCATGTATATGTATAAGCTACCACCCTTATTTTTGAAATAAATTATTATCCTTTTTAAGACCTAAGTCCTATCATAATTGTATTATATACATCTAAAATGAATTAAAAATGAATAATACAATTATTTTTCAATTTCTAAAATTTCACCAGTATGTGCATCAATTATATATGAAATAACAATATTATTATCAACTATTTTAATATTATATATTTTTTTACCGAAATTTTTATCTAAAGAAATCTCAGTATAAATAGGATGTTTTACATGTTTTGAAATTATATACTTTATTTCAGAAATACTCAAAATATCTGTTTCATTATTCTGAACTTTTTTTTCATAATTAACTTTTGTTGATATAATTTTTCCATTGTTAGCATCTATTTTAAAAATCATCTTAGAATTACCATCTATAATTTCTATTTCCCATATTGGCTTTTTTTTATAATACTCAAGTTCTATAGAATTTAATTCTCCATTTTTACTAAAAGATAGAGCCTTACTCAAAGCTTCATCTTTAGTAAATTTTACATCACTAAAAGAAATACAATTTAATGTTAAAAATAAAAATAATAAAGCTTTTTTCAAAAAATTCCTCCTTAATACTTGATAAAAAAATTATACCTACTTAATATGAATACAAAATGAATGAAAAAATAATAAAGTATCAAGTAAAAAAAACTTAAATTTAAGTTTAAAAAATGGTATAATAGTAATAATGGAAAAAATTAAAAAGAAAGGAGAAATATGATATGTTTATAATATAAATATATCATATTTGGAGTTATGAATAAAAAACAAGAAATAGAAAAAACGCTTAAGCGTTATTTAAAAAGAAAAATAAGTATAACTAAAGGTACAATAACAACATTTTTAATTACTGGATTATTAATATCTAGTAATATATTTGCTGCTGCTAATTTTACTGATGGTAATGGAAGTATTGCAAGTAGTACAGATAATGTTGCTATAGTAGGTAAAGTATCTAACTCTGCAGGAGGACAAGGTAATGTTGTAGTGGGTTCATATGCAAAAGTAGGATATACAGGTGCTAATATAGGACAATCAATTGCTATTGGAGGAGGAGGAGGATCTGGTAATATAAATGAAGCAGATGCTACATATGAAAAAGCCGGAAATTCTACACCTGGAGCTTGGGCAAGAGGAGATCAGTCTATCTCTATAGGGGGAAATACAGTATCTTGGGGACATTCTTCTATAGCTATAGGTGGAGATGATGTAGATTCAGCTGCAAAAATGGAAACAAGATATACAAAAACTGATGGAACTGTTACAACAGGAACTTTAGAAGAAGCTTTTAAAAATTTAACAGGAGGTACTTTAGCCCCTAAGGTTGGAGCAATAACTCCTCAAACATATATTTCAACAATTTCAAAACATGCAGCTATTGCAATGGGTGCAAAAACAAAAGCAGGGGATTTATCGGTTTCAATAGGAACATTTTCAAATGCTGAAACTACTAACAGTGTGGCCTTAGGTTCAGGAGCAAAGGCAACAAAAGATAATTCTGTGGCTATAGGAGGAGGATCTGAAACTGATAGAGCAGGGGTTGCTCAAACTTCACAGGTTATAGAAGGTGTAACTTTTTCATGGGCTGGTGGAGATAGAGTATTACCAGGAGATGTGGTTTCATTTGGTAAAACTGGTTATGAAAGACAGTTAAAAAATGTGGCACCGGGACAAATTACACAAGATTCAACTGATGCTGTTAATGGTTCACAACTTTATGGTATAGCAGATACTTTATTAAAGAAAATGGAACCAACATATTTCCATACAAACTATAACAGCACAACTCAAGAAGCGGGTAATTCAACAACAAATAAAGGGACTCCAGATACAAAAGCTGGAGCATTGGGTGCTTATTCATTAACAGCTGGTGTAAATACTAAAGCAGAAGGAGAAAAAGGGGTATCTATAGGGTATAATGCATATAACAAATCTAATTCTGGGATATCTATAGGCAATGAAGCAGGAAAAGGAACAGCTAATACAGGAACTTCAAATATATATATAGGTAAACTGGCAGGAGAAAATCAAACAGGAAATAGTGTATATCATAATATAGCTATAGGTGAAAACTCAGGTAAAGGGACAACTAAAGGTCATAATATATCTTTAGGATATAACGCAGGACAAAACACTAATACAGAAGATAATGTATCAATAGGTCAAAGTTCATCAGTATCAGGTGGAAGTAATACAGATGGACAAAGGGTTGCTATTGGAGGAGCATCTAAAGCTGCAAATGCTGGTGCAGTTGCAATAGGAGCAGTATCAAATAGTACTGGAATTAATGCAGTTACAATTGGTAAAAATGCTTCTGCATCAGGTGTTAATTCAACAGCATTAGGTGCAGGTTCATCAGCTGCTGGTTCTTATTCAATTGCTATGGGAGATAAATCAAATTCTGCTAACCAACATACTATAGCTATGGGATATGAAGCAAAAACAACAAGTGATTTTTCAGTAGCTATAGGAGGTACATCAAATGCATCAGTTGCTAGATCAGTAGCATTAGGATATGGAAGTACAACAAAAGATGCAGTAGCAACAAATCAAGCTACTGTTGGACCACTAACATACAATGGATTTGCAGGAAGTAGTCCAGATTCTGTAGTTTCATTTGGTACAGCTGGAAAAGAAAGACAGTTACAAAATGTAGCAGCAGGTCAAATAAGTAAAACAAGTACAGATGCAATAAATGGATCACAACTTTATGCAACAAACAATGCTTTAGGGAATTTAACTAATGCAGCAAAAACAATTTTAGGTGGAAATGCAGCTATAACATCAAGTGGAGATCAAGCTGGTAAGATTACTATGACTAATATAGGTGATACTGGAAAAAATAATGTTAACGATGCTATTAAAGCTGCAAAAACAGAAGTAACAGGAACAGGACCTATAGTAATAAATCCGGTAACAACAGGATCAAATGGTCAAAAAATATATAATGTTACAGTTACAAAGGGAGATTTAACATCAGCAAGTCCAACATATTTAACAGTAACAGATGGAACTGGAAAATTATTAGGTGGAAATGCAAGTATAGATTTAACACAAGCAACTAAAGATAAGATAGATAATGCAGCCAAAAAAGATTTATCTAATGTAACAAATGACACAGTTACTTCAAAAGTAAACAAGGGTAATTTAACATCAGCAAATCCTACATATTTAACTGTAACTAATGGAACAGGAAAATTAATAGGTGGAGATGCTTCTATTGATTTATCACAAGATATTAAAAATAAGATAGATAATGCTGCAAAAAATGATTTAAGTAATTTAACTCAGGCAGGAAAAAATGTAATAAATAATCTTGCAAAGCAAGCTATAAATGTAGTTGAAGGAACTAATACTCATGTAAAAGTAGATGATAAAGCTAATGGAACAAAAACATTTACAGTACATGCAGATAAATCAACAACTAGTGTATCAACAGCATTAAGTATGACGACTACGCCAACAACAGATAGTACAACAGGAGTAGTGACAACTAATTATGCAATTGATTTAAGTAAAACAACAAAAGATAACATTGCAGCAGGAAAAGCAGCAAAAGATGTAATAGATACACAAGGATTAACTTTTACTGGAGATAAAGGTACGACAGGAGTTAAAAAATTAGGAAGTACTATAGCTGTAACAGGAGATGCAAATATTAAGACTAATGCTACATCAAATGGAGTAGAGTTATCATTAAACAAAGATATCACTATTGATAGTGTAACAGTAAATAATGGTCCAACTATAAATAATTCTGGAATAAATATGAATAATAAACCAATAACTAATTTAGCTCCAGGACAAAATGGAACAGATGCTGTAAATAAAAATCAATTAGATGAAGCTACGAAAGCAGCAAAAACAGAAGTAACAGGAACAGGACCTATAGTAATAAATCCGGTAACAACAGGATCAAATGGTCAAAAAATATATAATGTTACAGTTACAAAGGGAGATTTAACATCAGCAAGTCCAACATATTTAACAGTAACAGATGGAACTGGAAAATTATTAGGTGGAAATGCAAGTATAGATTTAACACAAGCAACTAAAGATAAGATAGATAATGCAGCCAAAAAAGATTTATCTAATGTAACAAATGACACAGTTACTTCAAAAGTAAACAAGGGTAATTTAACATCAGCAAATCCTACATATTTAACTGTAACTAATGGAACAGGAAAATTAATAGGTGGAGATGCTTCTATTGATTTATCACAAGATATTAAAAATAAGATAGATAATGCTGCAAAAAATGATTTAAGTAACTTAACACAAGCAGGAAATAATGTAATAAATAATCTTGCAAAACAAGCGATAACAGTAGTAGAAGGAACTAATACTCATGTTAAAGAAAAAAATGTAGAAAATGGATTAAAAACATTTACAGTACATGCAGATAAATCAACTACTAGTGTATCAAGTGCATTAACAA
>NZ_LOHX01000191.1 GCF_001559775.1 Streptobacillus felis
TATTATCAGGTGTAAGCTATACAAAGTATGTTAACATCAACTATAGATCAGGAATGTTATATAACTCTAAAGACTTCGCAGCACAGTGACATAGATTAGAAGCATTTGTTAAATCTATGACTAAATTAGAAAAAGCAGAAGTGTCAGCAGTATTAACTCATAGATTAGGAAACATCAAAACTAAAGTGATAGATTCTGCAGGAGAAGGTAAAAATGATGTAAAAGCATTTTTACCAACTGGTGGAATCTTAAAAGGT
>NZ_LOHX01000192.1 GCF_001559775.1 Streptobacillus felis
AATACAAACATGCATCTCTGAAGATCTACCAATAAAATTTCTATCATTTATTAGTCTAAAATCTTTACCTTTTTCAGCACCACAAATACAGACCAACCAACCAACTACTGGAGAAATATTAGTTTCTATTATCCAGTAAACAGCTGTTTTTACTTAACCTTCTAAAATAATAGGTTTTTTATAATTTTCTTCTAAAATATTAATTTTATTTCCATCACAATATGGACAATTAGTATATTTAGCTTAATTATACATATATCCATTACTACATTTCAATAAATTCAT
>NZ_LOHX01000193.1 GCF_001559775.1 Streptobacillus felis
TTGATTCAAATTTTACTTTATCACTATCATAGCTTAATTCTAATTTTATTTCTGGATTATATGATATTTTTTATTCATTTATTGGATTGTTTGATTCTACTTCCTTAAACACTAACTCTGAACCTATTGATCCTAACATTTCTAAATTATTTACATTATATTTTAGTTCACTTCCTAATGTTATTGAATAATTTCTCTTATTTGGTATTAGTGTACCTAAATATATATTACCTTTATTAGATAACTCTAATTTCCCTAATTTACTTGTTGTATTTAATCCTAACTTTAATCTTCCTCCCTTTGCATAAGTGTCTTTCTTTAGCTTATAGTTTATATCTCCCTCTAGCTCATGGTTATTCTTCTTACCCTTTATATTTACAAAACTTTCTAATCTAAATGTATTATTATTTAAATATCCTGCTGTATTTATTATTCCACTATGTAATTTAAATTTACTATGATCATAATTTAATATTCCTGAAAATAA
>NZ_LOHX01000194.1 GCF_001559775.1 Streptobacillus felis
TCTCATCATAAGTTCCTATAGGTGATTTTAGATAAGATTCATCCATTACCACTTTATCTTCTTTAACAAATTCTGGATCTGGTATAGGTACTGCTGATATTAATGATTTAGTGTAAATATGTACAGGGTTGTTATATACCTCATCAGGATATCCAAGTTCTACTATTTTACCTCTAAACATTACAGCAACTCTATCAGATATATATTTAACCATAGATACATCATGGGCTATAAACATCATAGTTAAGTTTTTCTTTCTTTGTAACTCTTTTAATAAATTTACTACCTGTGCCTGTATAGAAACATCGAGCGCTGAAATCGGTTCATCACATATTAGTACCTCTGGCTCTACTGCTCGTGCCCTTGCTATTCCTATTCTTCGTCTTTGTCCTCCACTAAATTC
>NZ_LOHX01000195.1 GCF_001559775.1 Streptobacillus felis
GTATTAATAGCTCGACAACTTGTATCAGTATATGGTAAATTCGCTGTAGGAAGCGCAACAATATCTTTAAATGCTGACGGTATAGCATTACTTGTTGGTATTATAGTTATGTTATTCTTTGCTATTAATGATAAAACAGAATCAACAAATTCTAATGCAACACTTCTAGGACTATTCTCAGAACGAGTTGCTAAAGTTAGGAAAAACATTTTAATAATTTCATTAATGGATGGACTAGCTTCTGCT
>NZ_LOHX01000196.1 GCF_001559775.1 Streptobacillus felis
TCCGATCTTTTAACAGAAAATTCTCCTAAATATTTAAATTCCCTTAAAAAAGTAATTATCAAAAAAAATAAGAAAACTGAAAATGATATGTATCTAAATATAATTTTTTTATCAAAAATATCTTTCAAGAATATTCTAATCACAAATTTTTCTCCTTCACTAAATTAAAAATATCTGATGTAGAAATTTTACCTTGTATACTTATTTTAGAAGTAATTTTACCCTCATTAAGAAATATAAGTTTATCACATGCTTCACTTATACTTTCTGCTATATGTGTGGACATAAGAATACTTCCAAA
>NZ_LOHX01000197.1 GCF_001559775.1 Streptobacillus felis
TACATAGGTAGAGAGCCGAATAAAGATGGGTTAGGATTAGAAAATAATGATGTTAAAGTTTCAGATAGAGGAGAAATACTTGTTGATGAATATTTAGAAACAAAAATATCTGGAATATATGCTGTAGGAGATGTATAAGGTGGTGAAATGTTTACTGAAGTTTAATAGGCTGATAGTAGAATAGTAGTTTCAAAAAAACTAAATGAAAAAGGTAGAAGTATAAAAGAAGGTAGAAAGGTACCTAACGTATAATTTACAGATCCTAGTTATGCTCAAGTGTGGTTACATGAATTAAAGTCCAATGAATTAGGAATTAAATCCACCGTAAACACATTATCAACACCTACTATTACCAAA
>NZ_LOHX01000198.1 GCF_001559775.1 Streptobacillus felis
GTATTAAAAGCTGTTCTTGATGAAGTATATGAAAATAATGATAAATATTATTGGAAAAGACTTACAAGAAAAAATGTATTTAAAGTATATGAAGAAGGTGCAGAAAGAAAGATAGGTAAGGCAAATATAATAAAGGAAGGTAAGGATGTAACTATAACTACAAAGGGTATGATGGTAAATAATGCTAGAGTTGCAGCTAAAAAACTTGAACTGGAAGGTATAAATGCAACTATACTTGACAGGATAACATTAAAACATATAGATAAAGAAGCAATTATTAAATATTGTAAAGATGCTAAACAAGTAGTTACAGCAG
>NZ_LOHX01000199.1 GCF_001559775.1 Streptobacillus felis
TCATCTTTAAAGAAAATGTATATTACAAAAATATATACTAAAAACAAAAATAAATTAACAAGTCCGCTTACTATATAGCTAAAACTATATCCTATTTTTTCTTCCATATTATTACCTCGCTCTTTGTGGAAGTAGAGAAGCTATACCATGATTTATCATAGAATTAATTAAACTAGGCCATGCAATAGTGTAAATTTTTGGAACTTTTTCTTTAGCCTATATTTGAATAAGTCTTTGATTATATACTATGGCAAGTTATCATCCCAG
>NZ_LOHX01000200.1 GCF_001559775.1 Streptobacillus felis
TCACCTTTTTTTATATTTATCAACTGACAAACTCAGGGAAAAAAAGGGGCTGTTCCGAAATAGCCTAAAAAAATTATGGAGAATTCTAAATTTTTTAGAATCCTCCATTTTTTTTAACAATTTTTAACCTTTTATTTCAATCTAAATAAATATACTTAATTTTGTGCAGCACCAAACTGAGGGTTTATACCCTCAATAAAAAAATATTACTTATACTTTATGCTACTACTTCTTTTAATTTATATAAATCTATATTTTCTCTATTTTTTCTTTTATCATTTATATATTTTCTTAAATTAAAACCTAAAGCATACATAGCAAATTCAAGTTCTACTTTATCTATACCCTTTCTTCTAAATCTATCAAATTCAAAATTTTCTTTAATATCTCCAAAAGGTCTTTCCACTTGAATAGATCTATTTAATCTATACTTCGCCCCTAATTCACTTAATATATTATCTCTATTTATTTTCTTTAATTTGTAATCTTCTAAACTTATTGAAAATGAATGTCCTTCTTCATCCTGTGCAGTAAATACAGTTCTTATCAAACCTTTATATTTATATTCTCTACTTACTTTATATACTACACCATCTTTTCTTAAAAATTCTTCTGTTTCCTCATTATATGTAAGATTTATTATATTTTTTATATCATTTTTATTTTTTCTTTTCTTATTCACTTCATGTTTTTGTGGTTTTATATATGAAGTATAACCATTATCAGATAAATATTTTAAGTTTTCGTAACTTTCATATCCTGCATCAGCTACGACATTTTTAAAATCATATCCATTCGATTTAAGATGTTCTATAAATACAGGTAAAGTTTTGTAATCTGTAGGATTTTGAAATATTTTAAAATCTAAAATGTAATTACTATTTACAGCTATTTGAACATTATATGCCGGTATTAATTGTCCATTTTTCATGTAATCTTTTTTAGATCTCATAAATGTAGCATATATATCAGTTTTAGAATAACTATTTCTATCTCCTAATATTTTCAGTTGTTCTAAATATTTTCTCTCTTTATCTAAAACTTTTTCTAGTT
>NZ_LOHX01000201.1 GCF_001559775.1 Streptobacillus felis
GAAAGAAAAATTACGACAAGCGCGAAAGTATAAAAGAACGTGATATATCAAGAGATATAAAAAAGAATTTTTAATAAAAAAAGGTGATTCGGGATTTTAAAAAAATCCTTGAATCACCTCTTTCTTTTCTGTATAATTAAGTTACCACACCAAATTACAGAAAGGATTGATAAATATGACTTCTAAAATCAAATTTATCTTCACCAATACTATTTTAACAAATTCTTTAAATTCTATCAAGACATATTTTAATAATCAACATATGATTCATCTTTCTAACTCTATTAATAAATTTCTTGCTTGTGGTGACATTTCTAAAGGTTTCATTACACATAGATGTCATATGTGTAACTTCAAACATAAAATGAAACTTACTTGTAAATCTAGATTATGTAATTCTTGTGGATATAATTACTCTATTAAATGGACTAACTCTATTCTTAATCAATTAATTAATATCCCTCATAGACATGTCCTTTTTACCATACCTAAACAATTTAGAAAATTCATAGCTTATGATAGAACTATTCTCTCTAAATTAGCTGCTGATATTAATAATATCTTTAAATATCTGTTCAATAATATTCATGATAAAAACAAAAGAAAAATATATATACCTAAATCTAGTGATAAATACTTTACTGATTCTGATATAATTCATTATGGGTTAATTACTGTTATTCATACTTTTGGTAGAGATCTTAAATTTAACCCTCATATTCATGCTATCGTTTCTCTTGGTGGTTTTAACAAACATTATCAATACAAAAAATTTAAATACTTCCATGTTCCTTCTATTGCTAATCAATGGAGATATCTCGTATGTAGAGCCTTAAGTCAAGGTAATTATCCTAATGATACTATTAAAAAAGAGGCTTTAGATATGGCTTCTAAAATGTATAAAGAAGATGTTAGATTTTTCTTTAATGTTGGTGATAATAATGTTAATAATCCTAAAGGTATTATCAAATATCTTGGTAGATATTTAGCTAGAGTGCCTATTGCTGAGTATAAAATTGTTGATATTAATATTAAAAAGAATTTTGTTACTTTTATGTTTAATGATTTAGCTAATAATAAAGAAATTACTTATCATACTTTAACGATTCAAGATTTTGTTTCTAAACTACTTTTTCATCTACCTTACAAACATTTTAAAATGATTAATAGATTTGGTTTCTATGCTAGAAGAAAATCTGATAAGTTAAAATCAGCTCTTGCTTTATTTAAAACTGAACTTAAAAAAGTTCCTTCACTTTTTAGAAAGAACTTTAAAGCTATTTGGGAATTTGATCCTTTTATGTGTCCTAATTGTAATATTTATCTTGAAGCTTATGAACTTTTTGTAAGTAGTGCTTTTGGCCGCCCTATTCATAAATTCTATAACCCTA
>NZ_LOHX01000202.1 GCF_001559775.1 Streptobacillus felis
TCCTTTAAAAAATCAGCACATTCATATTCTTCTTTACCTAAATTTTCTATACCATATTCGCTCCTTAAAGTAGCAATATGCATTATTATTTCGCATTTTCTATTTTTATTTATGTGTCTATCATCTAAGTTCTGTCCCCTTTTTTTTTCCTACATTTATATCTACTTGATCCATTATAAATATCTTTTCACTTTTTACATTTTCTATACTATCTATTCTTATTTCTAC
>NZ_LOHX01000203.1 GCF_001559775.1 Streptobacillus felis
TGATTACTTGGACAAGCATTCATACGTTGTATATTTATTATATTATTTTTTTCTCTTGTGTCAATAGTTATATGAGCATTTATTCAAGTTTTTTTTATATTATTTAAAATATCTCAAAAACATCTACTCAGACATTAGTACAGTCCTTTCTAGGTATCCTGTTACATACATATCCTTTAAACAATTCCTTAAAAATAAAGAATTCTCCTTCGTACAAGTTTTCGGTTTCTTTAATAGCTTCATCTAACAGCTTATTATATCACTCATGTGGTCAACTCCTTATCAATAACCTTATAAACATCATTTTTGATAATATCACATGTATAAATAATGTAAAAGCCAATGCACGAACCGCCATCAAATAGAACCTAACCCTTAATTGACGATTTATATTAGTATTAAATCATAATTCCATTTAAATTCACAATTTAAAGCATATTACAAAGTGG
>NZ_LOHX01000204.1 GCF_001559775.1 Streptobacillus felis
GATGATACAAATACAGAGTTAAAGAACCATCTTGCAGTATTATTTACCAATATTAGTCTATAATTTGCAAGTGTTGGTGATACTGGTAACCATTGTGGAGGAATACTTATTGCCACCTCTTGTAATTTAAATAATCCTGTTAATATCTAATAAAATGGAAATAAAAAGAATAATGCAAATGCAATTAATATTATAATTGATATTACACCTAAAGGTGTTGTTTTTCTAACTTCCATAATTTCTCATAACCTAATTAATCTACATCATATGATATGAATTTAAATTGTAATACTGAAATTATTCCTATATTAATTGCAAGTCATACACCCATCGCTGATTATACACCAACTCTAGATTCTACAAATGCTATTTGGTAAACTTAATCACTTAT